>JBGPTG010000217.1:0-6179 GCA_041490545.1 Gammaproteobacteria bacterium | reverse complement strand
GTCTATGCCCGCCAGGCAAATCACGCCGGAGGGCACTACGACCTCGGCGCGAGCGGCCACGGCATTACCACCGATTGCAAGGATGCCAGCGGTGTTCCGGGTGTTGGTGGGTCTGCCTGCTTCACCGGCGAGACGCTGCAGGCGGTATCGGTGGGCTGGATGTACAGCTTCTGAAACAGACTGCTTTCTCTTAGCCTGTGGTAATTTAGGCGGGCGTCGAAAGGCGCCCGCCTTTTCATTTCTAGAGCAGATCCGAATTGAAGCGTTTGTTCCTGGCATCGCTGCTCGCCCTTGCTGCCGCTGCTCCCCCCGCGCTGGCGGCGCTCATCTTCAGGGTCGGCGATACGGTCTATGTTGATGGAAAGCAATACAGCTGGGAGGAATGGAAGAAAATCCGCGACAATCCCGAAGCGCTGAAGCAATCGCAACCGGCGGCATCCGCGCCGGTGGCCGGGCCGCGGGCCGCCGCGTGTACCACGGCCATCTATTACGACGAGTTTCCCAGCGAGGACGAACGGTTCCAGTGCAGCGCGGATCTGGGCATGCTGACGCGCGGGCAGATCATGGAAAAGGGCTGGAAGGTCGACTTCGTCGAAAAAATTCCGCCGCTGCCGGGCCAGCCGGCCCAATCTCCGCGCGGCTTGCCGCTCAATCTGTACAAACTGGTCATTTCCCGTTGAACCTGCGCTCGGGCACCGTATTGATCGCGTTGGTGACGCTGTGCGCATGCTCCCAGGCCCCTGCGCGGATCGATTCCCGGCCACAACCAGGGAATGCGGCGCCCGCGCCCAGGGGAATCGACTCGGGGTGCACGAACGATTGCCTGGGCTCCGGCGCAACCCGGCAATTTTGCGAGGATCGCTGCACGTATTGAGCGGGCGCCTGGCCGGCCGGGTCCGCCCGCCCCGCAGCTATTTTGATCTGGATCAATCCCCGGGAAGCCCGGCTGCGCGATGCTGGCAACGAGGCGCCCGAGGTTTCCATGAATCACATCGCCCACTGGCACGCCGAGCACGCCAACTTCTCGCGGCTGCTCGACATCCTGCAGAAGGAGCTCGACGCCTTTCACAGCGGCGCGCAGCCGAACTACGACCTGATGGTGGACATCGTGACCTACCTGCGGCATTTCCCTGACGTGCACCACCATCCGCGCGAGGACGTGGCGTTCGCGCGCATGGCGGAGCGCGACCCGTCGCTCGGCGTCGCACTGGAGCGCCTGCGCCAGGAGCATCGCGTCATCGCCGCGGCGGGCGAGGAACTGCTGAAGACGCTGAGCGAAGTGACCTCGGGGGCGGTGATCGCGCGCTCGGTCGTGGAGTCGGCCGCGGCGATGTACCTCGTCTACTACCGGCATCACATCACCGCCGAGGAGGAGGAAGTCCTGCCGCGCGCCACCCGTCTCCTCAGCGCCGAGGACTGGCGCGAGGTACTGGCCGCCGCACCCGCCGGGCGCGATCCGCTGTTCGGCGACAAGGCCGAGACCGGCTATCGCGAGTTGCGCCGCCACATCGCGCTCGAGGCGCGCTAGCCTCGAGGGTTTCCCGCCGTTACGGTCGCTCGGCGGCCACAAACGCCCGAGGCGGCGCGTCGGTTATGCTTGGCGCCGTGAAGTCGACTCTCAAGGCGTCGGACGGCGCGGATTCCGCTTACGCTTGGCGGCGCCTGAGCATCGCGCTAGCGCTGATGACCATCAGCGGCGCCGGCATGTACTCGATGGCGGTGGTGCTGCCGCCGCTGCAGGCGGAATTCGGCATCGCGCGCTCGGAGGCTTCCCTCCCGTACACGCTCACCATGATCGGCTTCGGCCTGGGCGGCGTGCTCATGGGCAGGCTCTCCGACCGCTTCGGCGTGATGGTGCCGGTGCTCGTCGGCTCGGTGAGCCTCGCCCTGGGCTTCGTCGCCGCGGGGCTCGCGCAGAACCTCGTTCAGTTCGCCGCCGCGCAGGGGCTGCTGATCGGGTTTCTCGGCACCTCGGGATCCTTCGTCCCCCTGGTCGCCGACACCGCCTTGTGGTTCGTGCGCCGGCGCGGCATCGCGGTGGCGATCGTCATGAGCGGCAACTATCTCGCCGGCACCGTCTGGCCGCCGCTCATGCAGTATTTCATCGACACACAGGGCTGGCGCGCGACGTATATAGCAACGGGGCTCTTCTGCCTCGCAGCGATGCCGTTGCTCGCACTGGGCTTGCGCAGGAAGCCGCCGGCGATCGCGGACGCGGCACCGGGCAGCGCGAAGCTCCAAAGCGCGAGCGCCGCCTCCGACCACGACCGGCCGCTTGGATTTTCACCGCGCGCCCTGCAGGCGCTCCTGTGCATCGCGGGCATCGCCTGCTGCGTGGCGATGTCGATGCCGCAGGTTCACATGGTCGCCTACTGCGGCGACCTCGGCTTCCCCGCCGCGCGCGGCGCGGAGATGCTCTCGCTCATGCTCGGATTCGGCATCGTCAGCCGCCTCGTCTCGGGCTGGATCGTCGATCGCATCGGCGGGCTGAAGACGCTCCTGCTCGGCGCGGCGCTGCAGGCGACCGCGCTCACGCTGTTCCTGCCGTTCCAGCAGCTCGCGGCGCTCTACGTGATCTCGGCGCTGTTCGGCCTGTTCCAGGGGGGGCTCGTGCCTTCCTACCCGATCATCGTGCGCGAATATTTTCTCCCGAGCGAGGCGGGCGTGCGCACCGGCACGGTGCTGATGGCCACCCTCTTCGGCATGGCGCTCGGCGGCTGGCTGCCCGGATGGATCTTCGACATGACCGGCTCGTACCGCGCGGCGTTCGCCAACGGCCTCGCGTGGAACCTGGTGACGACGACGATCGCGCTGTTGCTTCTGTATCGCGCGCGACTCGCGCGACTCGCACCGGCCGGACGGTCGGCCTGATTTTTCCCGAAGCGGCGGGGCCGATCGCGCTGCCGGCAAAGACGCGGGAAGCACGCGCCCCGGCGTCAGAAGTACTTGATCACCTGGATCCAGGCGCGCACGCGCGAGTTCCGGTTGTCGGCATCGTTGTCGTTGATGTTGCGGCCGGGATTGGTGCCGATCTTCATTGCGGAGAATATGCGCACGGTGAAATTCCCGACGGTCGAGTAGGTGAGTCCCAGACCCGCGCCGGCGAGGGAATAGGTATTCGTGATGGTTGTGTTCGCGCCCTCCCAGCCGAACCACGGGCTCTTGTGCAGGCGGATCTGTCCTCTGTCCAGGAATGCGGACGCTTGCCAATTCTCTGCGATCTGCCGCCGGGCCTCCACCGTGGCGAGCATGCCCTCGTCGCCGATCGCTTCCCCGGTGGGGTATGCGCGCACGCCGGTCGGGCCGCCGAGGGAGAACTGCTCCGAGGAATCCAGGTTTTTCGACGCGAACTGCCCGCTCAGCGAAAGGTAGAGACTCGTCGCCGCACCCAGACGCTGCAAGCGCGATAGCGCGTAATTCGCTTTCGAGTAGCCGCCGTCCGCCTTGGCTGTTCTCGCATCGCTGTCAAGGTCCGACGCTACACCGGACAGGTCCAGGCTGCCGGCTCCCACGGCCAGGGAATACCCGTTCAGCCCGCCGCCGCCCCGGTCGTCTCGATCGTCGACCGACACGCCGAGGACCAGCCCCCGCGTGGTCTTGTCGCTGATCGGGCCGACGGAGGTGCGGTTGACGAAGTGCTTTGCGGAAGCGCTTAGGTTTCCGTACACATTGCGAATCCGGCTGCGCACGAACGGATACTGCGCGGTCGCGGTGAAATCGGCCGCGTCGCCGGTCGCGTTCAGGGGGTCCGCAAAATCGCAGCAGAGCTTGTAGCGGACCATCGAATAGGTGGCGCCCACTCGCAGACCGTCGTAGGTGAGCGGAAGCTGGTAACCGAGACGCGCGTTCTCGGTTCCCGTGGAGAACTGCACGCGGGCCGTGGCGACGTCGCCTATTCCCGATGGGCTGTTCAGTTGCCCACTGGCGCCGATTCGCTCGACGCCGCTGAAACGGTTGCCGAAGGTGTCGGCATCGGCGCTGCCGCTCACGACCGGGGTGTCGGCGACATCGATCGAAAGATCGGAGGTTCCGAGCTCGGCGCCCGGCAGGAGCGTCGCCCGCGCCGAGACGCCGGGGGTGTCGCTGAGGAGCAGCAGCCCGCGCTCCAGTCCCGCGCTCTGGATGACGCTTCCCGCAGGCTGGCGCGCGGACAGAATTCCGCGAACCATGCGGGGAGAGGTAATGTCGCGGCTCCCCGGCGGGACGAAGATCTGCACCGATCCGAGGCGGCCTTCGAGCACCGTGATTTCCACGATGCCGTCGCGGATTTCCTGCGCCGGTACGTAGGCGCGCGCCACGAAATATCCGCGCTCGCGGTAGAAACGGCTGATCGCGGCGGCGGCCTCTTCGAGATCCGCAAGGCTGAGCTCGCGATCGACGTAAGTTTTGAGGAGCGGAGTCAGCTCCTTCTCGGTGAAAACGCTGCTGCGCGTTACGCGGAAGCCCTTGACCTGCACGCGAAAAGAATCCGGCGCGGTGAGGGCCGGACGCACGGGCTGTTCCAGATCCAGCTGCGGGGCCGCGCGCGGCGGCTGCGGGGCCCCCCCTTTTCGCGAATCCTCGAGCACGCGGCCCGCGTCCGGCGGCCGGACCTGCGCCAGCGCGGTGCCGGCGAGGACGACGGCAATCGCGGCTGCGGTGCGTGCAGAGAGGTGAGCCCGGGACATCGGCCCTCTGCGGCTGTCGCGGCCTTGCGTATTACCCGTATCGTTCACGGCAATACGGCCTGCCCGATTTTTCAAATCACCCCGCTCGGAAGCCGCATGCCGCCGTTGCGAATCGTCAAGCTCACCCAGTCTCCGTATTCGATCGGCGCTGCGCTCCCGTCGGGTGCCGCGTCACTGCGCCTGGACCGCCGCACCGCAAACGGGCCGTCCTCCGCGCCCCCGGCGTATCCGCCGACCAGAACGCCTTGCGCCACGCTGCCGACCGAATTGTACGTGGGATCCGTGCCAATGGCCGAGACGATCGTCAGAATGCCGTCAACGAGGGTTATCGTGTAGTTGGCGCCCGGTATGCCCGGAAGTGTAAGCGAAGGGTGAATGGGGTACATGTTGACTGGTGATGTGGCCGTGGCCGTGGTGCTGACCACCAGCGTGCCGTTCAGGCTGGCGAGCGTCTCTCCGTTCACCAAGCCGCTGACCGTCGCCGTAAACGGGGGGTTGGACGTATTCACGAGCCGCATGACGTCGTTGGCGCGGACGATGAGGGGGGCGGCAGTGATCGTCCCGGTGGCCACCGGCGTAAACGTATAGGTGTAGTTATTGCCGCTGTTGCCATCGTTCACCACCCCCGCCGGCGTGAGCGTCTTGAGCGTGCCCGCGTTGGGGTTGTTGAACGTCTGCGCGAAAGTGGTCGTCGTGTCCCCCGTCTGCAGCGCGCCCACGATGATGGTCGGCGCGCCCAACGAGCTCATCAGACCGTCATAGGTCTTGGTGTCGCTCACCGCCCTCACCGTGATTGGGCGCTGGTTGATCACGCCGGTGGCGTTGGGCGTGGGCGTCACAACGTAATTGAGACCCCCATTGCCGTCGTTGATGGTGTACGCCGACACCACGAGCGTCTTGCCCGTACCGGCGTTCCTGTCAGCATAAACCTCCGCCAGACCCGTGACTGTGTCACCATGCAGCCCCGTCACCGTCGGGACTGCCGACGCGCCGGTGGTGCCATCGTAGGTCCGGGTGTTGGACGTCGCCGTGATCGTGAGCGGCGCAGGCGTGATCGTTCCAGTGGTGATGGGGACGGTAACAACCGTGTAGTTATTACCGCCGTTGCCGTCGTTCACGGTGAAGGCTGACACCGTCAGCGTCTTGCCTGTGCCGGCATTCCTGTTGTCGTAGACCTCGGCAAGGCCGGTAACCGTGTTGGTCCCTTGCAGTCCCGACACGGTAGGGATCGCCGCCGCGGTGATGTTGCCGTCGTAGACCTTGGGGTTGGTCACCGCTGTAATGGTCAGGGTTGCCTTGTTGACCGTGAGCGTGCCACTGCTATAAGTAATGATGTAGTTGGTGGGCGCAAATGTGCCTCCGGTTGCGGCACTGGGCACAATTGAGTACGAACCCGCGTTTGCCGTGCTCGCCGCACCGGTGCTGGTGAGCGTCACGCTGCCGATCGTGTCGGTGTTCTGCAGGCCGGTGGAGGTAAACGCCGTGCCGAGGAACGTCGCCGTCTGACCGTAG
>JBGPTG010000216.1:0-6191 GCA_041490545.1 Gammaproteobacteria bacterium | reverse complement strand
GTCACCAGAAGCACGCCGGCGGCCATGTCCCAGGGGGAAAGGCCCGGTTCCCAGAAGCCGTCGAGCCGGCCCGCCGCCACGTACGCGATGTCGAGCGCGGCGGCGCCGGCACGGCGCAGGCCGGCGGTGCGCTCCGTGAGCACGCGGAACATCGCGACGTATTCGTCCAGGTGCTGAAAATCGCGGAAGGGGAACCCGGTGCCGACGAGCGACTCCGACAACTGTGTGCGCTTGGAGACGCGGAGGCGGCGGTCGTCGAGGAACGCGCCGCGGCCCCGCGTCGCGGTGAACAGTTCGTTCTTCGTCGGATCGTAGATCACTGCCTGCGTGAGGAACTGCTTGTGGCGCAAGGCGATCGAAACCGCGTATTGCGGAAAGCCGTGGATGAAATTGGTCGTTCCGTCGAGCGGATCGATGATCCAGGTGTATTCGGATTCCCCTCCGCTGCCGGACCGGGCGCCGGACTCCTCTGCTAGAATCGCGTGGTCGGGATAGGCCCGGTGCAGCACTTCGATGATGGCTTGCTCGGCAGCCTTGTCCACTTCGGTGACGAAGTCATTGTGCCGCTTGCGCGTGACCGCCAGGAGATCGACGTCGCGCGAGGCGCGGTTGATGATCGAACCGGCGCGACGCGCCGCCTTGACCGCGATTCCTAGCATCGGGTGCATGTTCATTTCCGGAAATTCTCAAAGAGCGCTGCTGCAGAGCGCGGGATTCTAATATGAAAGGCCGCGATCCGCTGTCCCGTATCCGCGTGGTGCTTTCCCGCCCCTCGCACCCCGGCAATATCGGCGCCGCCGCACGGGCGTTGAAGACCATGGGACTGGCGCGCTTGAGCCTGGTGCGTCCGAAGGCCTTTCCTCATGCAGAGGCCCGGGCGATGGCCACGGGCGCGCGCGACGTGCTCGAGGCGGCCCGGGTCTGCACCACGCTCGACGAAGCCCTCGCCGGAACGACGCTTTCCATCGCGATGAGCGCGCGCAAGAGAGAACTCTCGCATCCGCCGCTCGATGCGCGTGCCGCCGCGCAGGAACTGGTCCGCGCGGCCGGGCGCGGCGAAGTGGCCCTGGTGTTCGGCAACGAGACCGTGGGCCTGTCCAACCAGGAGGTGATGCGCTGCAGCCACATCGCGCGCATCCCGGTCGATCCGGGATACGCCTCGCTCAATCTCGCGCAGGCGGTGCAGGTCATGGCCTACGAGGTGCGCATGGCCGCGCAGGTGCCGCAAAAGGCAGCTCCAGGGAGAAAGGCAGGTCCCGGGATAGAATTGGCCACGCACGAAGAGATCGAGAATTTCTACGTGCACCTGGAGCGCAGCCTCTACGCAAGCGGCTTCCTGCACCCGCGCTATCCGCGCAAGCTCATGGACCGGCTGCGCCGGCTGTTCGCCAAGGCACGGCTGGAGCGGGTGGAAGTGAATATCCTGCGCGGCATGCTGACGTTGTGGGACGAAAGCGGCTCCGCCAAGAAATAGTTGACCGGTTCAGTATGGCTTCCGATAATGACGGCGTACTCTCTGGAATGCCCATGCTTGCGCGAATCCGCGAAGACATAGCCTGTGTGTTCGAACGCGACCCGGCGGCGCGCTCGACCTGGGAAGTCATCACCTGCTACCCGGGATTCCATGCGCTGCTCATCCATCGCCTCGCTCACGCGCTGTGGCGCGCGAAGCTGCGCTGGCTCGCCCGCTGGGTCTCTCATTGCGCGCGCTTCCTCACCGGCATCGAGATCCATCCGGGCGCGACCGTCGGGCGGCGCGTATTCATCGATCACGGCATGGGGGTGGTGATCGGCGAAACGGCCGAGCTCGGAGACGAGTGCACGCTCTACCATGGGGTCACGCTTGGCGGCACCACCTGGAACAAGGGCAAGCGCCACCCGACGCTCGGCCGCGGCGTGGTGGTCGGGGCCGGCGCGAAGCTGCTCGGACCGATCCTCGTGGGCGATGGCGCCCGGGTCGGATCCAACGCGGTCGTGGTCAAGGACGTTCCCGCGGGCGCCACCGCCGTCGGGATTCCTGCGCGCATCATCGTCGACGAGCAGGACAAGACGCGCGAGGAAAAGGCGGCGAAGCTCGGTTTCTCGGCGTACGCGGTAAGCGCCAAGGCCGAGGACGATCCTCTCGCCAAGGCGCTCCAGGGAATGCTCGATCACAGCGTCGAGTTGGATCAGCGGATCGAGTCTATCCTTCAGGAAATCAAGGCACTAAGGGCTGACCAGGACAGCGCTTTGTCCGCCTCGAGGTGGGGCGAGCGCAAGGCGGTTGGCGAATAGTTGATGGCGTTTGTCGGGTTTTGCTATACTTGAGCGTCTTTATCGGATATTCCGTTTGCTCAAGGTGAAGCCATGCGACTGACGACCAAGGGACGTTTTGCGGTAACCGCCATGCTGGATCTCGCGATGCACGGAGGCAAGCGACCGGTGACCCTCGCGGGCATCAGCCAGCGGCAGAGCATTTCGCTCTCCTATCTCGAGCAGCTCTTCGGCAGGCTGCGGCGCCACACGCTGGTGGAGAGCGTTCGCGGTCCCGGCGGCGGCTATACGCTTGCGCGCAGCCTCGACAAGATGTCGGTGGCCGACATCATCAAGGCGGTCGACGAGCCGCTCGATGCGACCCAGTGCGGCGGCAAGGAAAACTGCAAGGACGAGCAGCGCTGCATGACGCACGACTTGTGGGCGACGCTGAACGACAAGATGTACGAGTACCTCCATTCCGTGAAACTTTCCGATCTCGTCGCGCAACAGGCCTCCCGCCCGGAAACGGTACGGACGCTGCAGGACAGGCGCCCCAAGGAAGCCGCGGCAGCCTGACGCGGGATCGGCGACGACACCATGAAACTCCCGATCTACCTGGACTATTCGGCGACGACGCCGGTCGATCCCCGCGTCGCGCAGAAGATGATCCCGTATCTCACCGAGCAATTCGGCAATCCGGCGAGCCGCTCGCACGCCTACGGCTGGGAGGCCGAGAAGGCGGTCGAGGAGGCGCGCGGGCACGTCGCGGCGCTCCTCAATGCCGACCCGAAAGAGATCATCTGGACCTCCGGTGCCACCGAGGGCAACAACCTCGCAATCAAGGGCGCGGCGAATTTCTACAAGGGCAAGGGCAAGCACATCGTCACGATGAAGACCGAGCACAAGGCGGTGCTCGACACGGTGCGCGAGCTAGAGCGCCAGGGTTTCGAGGCGACCTATCTCGATCCCGAGCAGAATGGCCTGCTCGACCTGGAAAAATTCAAGGCGGCCCTGCGTCCCGACACCGTCCTTGTTTCGGTGATGATGGTCAACAACGAGATCGGCGTGATCCAGCCGGTCGCCGAAATCGGCGAGATCTGCCGCGCGAAAGGCATCATCTTCCACTGCGACGCGGTGCAGGCTGCCGGCAAGATCCCGGTCGACCTGCAGAAGCTGAAGGTGGATCTTCTGACCGTGACCGCGCACAAGGTGTACGGTCCGAAGGGCATAGGCGCCCTTTACGTGCGCAGGAAGCCGCGCGTGCGCATCGAGGCCCAGATCCACGGCGGTGGCCACGAGCGGGGTTTGCGCTCGGGGACGCTCCCGACGCACCAGATCGTCGGCATGGGCGAAGCCTTCCGCATCGCGAAGATCGAGATGGCGGCCGAGGGCGAGCGCATCGGCGCGCTGCGCGACAGGCTGCTGAACGGCTTCAAGGACATGGAAGAGGTATACGTCAACGGCGACATGGAGCGGCGTATTCCAGGCAACCTCAACATCAGCTTCAATTTCGTCGAGGGCGAGTCCCTGATCATGGCGATCAAGGACGTGGCGGTGTCCTCGGGTTCGGCCTGCACCTCGGCCAGCCTCGAGCCCTCGTATGTCCTGCGCGCGCTCGGCCGCTCGGACGAACTCGCCCACAGCTCAATTCGTTTTACGATCGGCCGCTTCACCACCGAAGAGGAGATCGACTACGCCGTCAAGCTCCTGCGCGCCAAGATCCGCAAGCTGCGCGAGTTGTCTCCGTTGTGGGAAATGTACAAGGAAGGTGTGGACCTGAACTCTGTACAGTGGGCGGCGCACTGAGGATTCATGATCAGGATTCGGGATTGAGGATTCAGGGAAGAAGCGAAACCTAGGAGCAGCACCATGGCATACAGCGACAAGGTACTGGACCACTACGAAAACCCGCGCAACGTCGGTTCCTTCGACAAGGGCGACGAGCACATCGGCACCGGCATGGTCGGCGCACCGGCTTGCGGCGACGTCATGAAACTGCAGATCCGGGTCAACGATCAGGGGATCATCGAGGACGCGCGCTTCAAGACCTACGGCTGCGGATCCGCGATTGCGTCCTCGTCGCTTGTCACCGAGTGGGTGAAGGGCAAGACGCTCGACCAGGCCGAGACGATCCGGAACACCCAGATTGCCGAGGAACTCGCGCTTCCGCCGGTGAAGATCCACTGCTCGATCCTCGCCGAGGATGCCATCAAGGCCGCCATCAGCGATTACCGCAAGAAGCACGGGCTCGAACAGGCCCCGGAAAAGGAAGCCAAGGCGGCGTGATGCGATACGAACAAGGGGGCACACCCCCTTGTAGATCCCCTAAATTAGCTAGGACAAATTAGGAACATGGCAGTCACCCTCACAGAACGCGCTGCAAGCCACGTCACCTCGTTCCTCGCGAAGCGAGGAAAGGGTGTGGGTCTGCGTCTGGGCGTGCGCACCTCGGGCTGTTCCGGCCTTGCCTACCGGATCGAGTACGCCGACGCGGTGAATCCGGAAGATCAGACCTTCGAGAGCTACGGTGTCAAGGTCATCGTCGATTCAAAGAGCCTGCAGTTTCTTGATGGCACCGAATTGGACTTCACCCGCGAAGGCTTGAACGAGGGCTTAAAGTTCAATAACCCCAACGTGAAGGATGAGTGCGGCTGCGGCGAGTCCTTCAACGTTTAGCGAGGGCAGGGCTCGCGGTGCTGAGAAAGGGGCGTATGCCCCTTTTTTTCTATCCCAGAACCTGAAATGAACCTGAATCAGAACCACTTCGAGCTGTTCGGTGTGCCGGTGCAGTTCGCCGTCGATGCGGCAGAGCTCGATCGCCGTTATCTGGAGTTACAGCGTGAGGTGCACCCTGACCGCTTTGCCACCAGCCCCGCCGCCGAACGGCGCGTCTCGATGCAGCTCGCGACGCGCGTGAACGAAGCCTATCAAACCCTGAAGTCACCGCTGCGGCGGGCCGTCTATATCCTGCAACTGCGCGGCGTGGATCCGAAGTTCGAGACGGACACGGCGATGCCCGCGGAGTTCCTCATGGAACAGATGAGCTGGCGCGAACGCATCGAAGCGGATTCCGAAGAGCCCGAAGCGCTGCTTCGAGTGCAGGCTGCCGTGCGCGACGAGAGCAGGAAAATCTATGAGAAACTACGGGGTCGACTGGACGAAGACCGCGATGATGGAGCCGCCGCGCAGACGGTCCGCATGCTGATGTTCTACGAGAAGCTCGACGAAGAGATCGAGGACAAGCTCGCGGAGCTGGAGACATGAGTTTCGGGGCCTGATATGGCGCTGCTGCAGATTTCCGAACCCGGCCAGTCTCCCGAACCGCACCGGCATCGTCCCGCGGTGGGCATCGACCTCGGCACTACCAATTCGCTCGTGGCTGCGGTGCGCAACGGCATCGCGGTGGTGCTCAACGACCTCGATGGCCACGCGCTCCTGCCGTCTATTGTGCGCTACCTGCGGAATGGAGAAACCGTCGTCGGCCGGGAGGCCGAAGCGGAGCAGGCGCGCGACCCGAGAAACACCATCGTGTCGGTGAAGCGTTTCATGGGGCGCGGCCTGAAGGACGTCACGCACGCCGAGAACAGCCCTTACGATTTTCTCGATTCGCCGGGGATGGTGCAGATCCGCACCGCTGCCGGCGTGAAAAGCCCGGTCGAAGTCTCGGCGGAAGTCCTCAAGGTGCTGCGTGCGCGGGCCGAGGAGAGCCTGCTCGGAAAAGCGGGTGGCGAGCTCGCCGGCGCCGTCATCACCGTCCCCGCGTATTTCGACGACGCGCAGCGCCAGGCCACCAAGGACGCGGGAAAGCTCGCGGGCGTGAACGTGCTGCGGCTCCTAAACGAACCGACCGCCGCGGCGATCGCCTACGGCCTGGACAATGCCGCCGAGGGCATTTACGCCGTCTACGACCTGGGCGGCGGCACCTTCGACGTCTCGATCCTCAAGCTGTCGAAGGG
>JBGPTG010000215.1:0-6330 GCA_041490545.1 Gammaproteobacteria bacterium | reverse complement strand
GATCGCCTCGCGCACGTCGTAGGGCTTGCGCGCGTCGCCCGGGATCACACCGAGCAGTTCTTCCGCGGGATAGAGGGGTTCGGCGGGCTCGCGCAGCGCGAGCGTCACCTGTTTCACGCGGTTGAGGTTGGCGACGATGTTGCGCGCGATGGCGAGCGCGTGGGTGTCGTTCTGCGCGTAGTGGTCCGCGACCCCCGACTGGCGCGTGTGAACCTCCGCCCCGCCGAGTTCCTCGGGCGACACGACTTCGCCGGTCGCGGCCTTTACCAGCGGCGGACCGCCGAGGAAGATCGTGCCCTGTCCCTTGACGATGATGGTCTCGTCGGACATGGCCGGCACGTAGGCCCCGCCGGCCGTGCACGATCCCATCACCGCCGCGATCTGGGGTATCCGCTTTGCCGACATGATCGCCTGGTTGTAGAAGATGCGTCCGAAGTGATCGCGATCGGGAAAAACGCTGTCCTGCTCGGGGAGAAACGCGCCGCCGGAATCCACCAGATAAATGCACGGCAGCCGGTTCTGCAGGGCGATTTCCTGCGCGCGCAGGTGCTTTTTCACCGTCATGGGAAAGTAGGTCCCGCCTTTCACCGTGGCGTCGTTCGCCACCACCACGCATTCCTGGCCGCAGATGCGGCCGATTCCCGTGATGATGCCGGCGCCCGGCGCCTCGTCGCCGTACATGCCCCAAGCGGCGAGGGGCGAGAGTTCCAGAAACGGCGATCCCGGATCGAGTAGCAGCCTTATCCGCTCGCGCGGCAGCAGCTTGCCGCGGTCGCCGTGCTTGGTGCGCGCGGCGGCGTCGCCACCCAGCGCGGCGCGTCCGGTCTTCTCGCGCAGATCCGCGACGAGCGCCGCAGCGGCGCGGGAGTTCGCCTGAAACTCCTCCGATCCCGGATTCAGGCGGCTCTTGATGATGGGCATGTCACCAGCCGCCGGTCGCCAGCCACTTGTCGACCTGCTCGAGGCGGTCCGATCCCCAGAAGGGCTCGCCGTCGACGATGATATAGGGCGAACCGAACGCGCCGAGCGCGATCGCCTTGTCCACCTCGGCCCTGGTACGATCCTTCACGGTTTGGTCGCCGATGCCGGCGCGGACTTCGTCGGCCTTCAGTCCGAACTTCGCGCAGACGGCAAGCGTATTTTCCACGCTCGAAATGTCGACGTCGTCGACGAAGTAGGCGTGGTAGAGCGCCTTTGCCAGCTGCTTTGCGCGTTTCGGATCCTTCGCGTCGAGCCAGTAGAAGGCGCGGCACGGGGAAACAGAGGAAATCGGGAAGACGGACGGATGGCGGTACGTCACGCGGAGGTGCCTGGCGGTGCGCAGCATGTCGCGCAGGTGATAGGCGCCCTTCAACGGGATCGAGGGCAGCGGCGCTCCTCCGGTGGTCTTGAAAGCGACGCCGAGCAGGAACGGCCGCCAGATCACCTCGCGGCCGTGTTTCGTCGCGAGCGCGTCGATCTTTTCGCTCGCGAAATAGCCGTACGGCGAGGAGAAATCGAAATAGAACTCGACAGGGTTCGGCATCATGCGATCTCGATCGCCATGGCGGTGGCTTCGCCGCCGCCTATGCAGAGCGATGCCACGCCGCGCCTGCCGCCGGTCTTGCGCAGGGCGCCGATGAGCGTGACCAGGATGCGCGCGCCCGATGCCCCGATCGGGTGCCCGAGGGCGCACGCGCCGCCGTGCACGTTGACCCGCTCGTGCGCGAGGCCGTGCTCCTTCATCGCCGCCATGGCGACCACCGCAAAGGCCTCGTTGATCTCGTACAGGTCCACCTTGCCCGCGCTCCACCCGGTCGCCTCGAGCAGCTTCCTGATCGCTCCCACGGGTGCTGTCGTAAACCAGCCGGGCTCCTGCGAGTGCGTGCTGTGACCGGCGATCAACGCGAGCGGCTCGAGTCCCAGCTTTTCGGCGGTCGAGCGGCGCATCATCACCAGCGCCGCGGCGCCGTCGGAAATCGAGGACGAGTTCGCCGCGGTCACCGTTCCGTCCTTGCGGAACGCGGGCTTCAGCGTCGGGATCTTCTCGAAGTTGGCCTTGAACGGCGGCTCGTCCTTTTCCATGAAGCGCTCTGCCTTGCCGGTCTTCACCGCGATCGGAGTGATCTCCCAGGCGAAAGCGCCGTTCTTGTTCGCGCCCTGAGCGCGCTCGATCGATGCGATCGCGAACTTGTCCTGCTCCTCGCGGGTGAAGGCGTATTTTCCGGCGCAGTCCTCGGCGAAGCTGCCCATCAGCCGGCCCCCGCCTTTCTCGTCTCTTGCGTAAGCGTCCTCCAGGCCGTCGAGGAACATGTGATCGATCACCTGGCCGTGCCCCATGCGCAAGCCCGCGCGCGCCTTGGGCAGCAGGTAGGGCGCGTTGGTCATCGACTCCATGCCGCCGGCGACCATGACGTCGTTGACGCCCGCGGCGAGCATGTCGTGCGCGAACATCGCCGCCTTCATCCCCGAGCCGCACATCTTGTTCACCGTGGTGCAGCCTGTCGCCAGCGGCAGGCCCGCCCCAAGGCTCGCCTGGCGCGCGGGCGCCTGGCCCTGTCCGGCCGGCAGGACGCAACCCATGATCACTTCCTCGACCTGTTCTGGCCTGATGCGCGCCCGCTCGACCGCGGCGCGGATCGCCGCTGCTCCGAGTTGCGGCGCGGTGAAGTCCTTCAGCTCGCCCTGGAATGCGCCCATCGGCGTTCGGGCGGCGGAAACGATGACAATCGGGTCATTCAGCATGACAACCTCCGGCGTGTGAGACTTCAAAGCAAGAACATCGGCGGAAAGGCTCTAGAAAGCTCCGAACGCTTATTGAGATTCTTTAGGTGGTCTCGGCGAAAAGCTCGCGCCCGATCAGCCAACGGCGGATCTCGCTCGTTCCCGCGCCGATCTCGTAGAGTTTCGCGTCGCGCCACAGGCGTCCCGTCGGGTAATCGTTGATGTAGCCGTTGCCGCCGAGACACTGGATTGCCTCGCCAGCCATCCAGGTGGCTTTCTCGGCAGCGTAGAGAATGGCGCCGGCAGCGTCCTTGCGAGCGGATTCGCCGCGGTCGCAGGCCTGACCCACGGCATACACGTAGGCGCGGCAGGCGGCGAGCGTGGTGTACATGTCGGCGAGCTTGCCCTGCATCAGCTGGAATTCGCCGATCGGCTGGCCGAACTGCTTGCGCTCGTGCACGTAGGGCAGCACCACGTCCATGCAGGCCTGCATGATGCCCAGCGGCCCTCCGGCGAGCACGGCGCGCTCGTAATCGAGCCCGGACATCAGAACGTTCACGCCGTGCCCGAGCTCCGCGAGCACGTTTTCCTCGGGCACCTCGCAGTCCCGGAATACGAGTTCGCAGGTGTTCGAGCCGCGCATGCCGAGCTTGTCGAGCTTTTGAGCGGTGGAAAAGCCCCTGAAGCCCTTTTCGACGACGAAAGCGGTGATGCCGCGCGTGCCCGCGTTTACGTCCGTCTTGGCATAGACGACGAGCACGTCGGCGTCCGGGCCGTTGGTGATCCACATCTTGGTTCCGTTCAGGAGGAATTTCCCCTTGCGGTATTCGGCGCGGGTTTTCATCGAGACGACGTCGGAACCCGAGCCGGACTCCGACATGGCAAGCGCGCCGACCCATTCGCCCGCGATCAGCTTGGGCAGATATTTCCGTTTCTGCGCCTCGCTGCCGTTGCGGCGAATCTGGTTGACGCACAGGTTGGAGTGCGCGCCGTAGGACAGGCCCACCGAAGCCGAGGCCCGGCTGATTTCCTCCATCGCGACGATGTGAGCGGCATAGCCCATCAGGGTGCCGCCGTAGGCTTCCTCGGCCGTGATTCCCAGCAGGCCGAGCGCGCCCATCTTCTTCCACAGGTCCCCGGGAAAATGATTGGAGCGATCGATTTCGGCGGCGCGTGGTGCGATTTCGGCGGCCGCGAATCCGCGCACCGCGGTTCGCAGCAGGTCGATATCCTCGCCGAGGCTGAAGCGCAGGCCGGGCAGTTCGGTCATTCGCACGCCGCCGGCGGGGAGGTTCTGGGCGCTATCCATGGGGCCTCCGCAACGACTCTGCTCGGGGAACTGTACTTTACGTTTACGTTAACGTCAACCTGGCGCCCCGGCCTCTGGCGCCGCGGCGTTTTTCGCCCTTGGAGGCGTTGAGGAGCTTGCGCGACTGGCGCTCAAAGGCGCGGATCTCGCCAAGGACTTCCTCGATTTCCTCGCGCTGCTGCTCGAGCAGTTCGCGGCGGGCGGCGAGCGCGGCAACGAATTTCTCCAGCTGCGGACGCTCATCCGGCGCCGAATCGTAGAGCTCGAGCATGCTGCGCACCTCCGCGAGCGAAAATCCGAGCCGCTTGCCGCGCAGGATCAGTTTCAGGCGCACGCGGTCGCGCTTGGTATAGACGCGCCGGCTGCCGATGCGTCGCGGGGCGAGCAGGCCCTCGTCTTCGTAGAAACGTATCGCCCGCGAGGTCACGCCGAACTCGCGCGCAAGATCTCCGATGGTGTAGATGTCGGCGGGTTCGCCCATGGTTTCGGCGGATCAGAATCGGAAGGATTTTGTGGCGAGCGCGGCCATAATCTGCGAAAATTCGCGAGCTTGCACACGCGAAGCGCGATTTTACTCCGGACCCGGCGCTGCTTCCAGGAAACCGTGACACCCGAATCGATTCTCGAGTATCCGAAGCCTGAGCCTCCGGCAGGCGGCGAGACCTGTGAAATTGCGCCAGGGGTGCACTGGCTGCGCATGCCTCTGCCCTTCGCGCTCGATCACATCAATCTGTGGCTGCTCGAAGACGGGGAAGGCTGGACGCTCATCGACTGCGGTATAGGCGACGACGCCACGCGCGGACTCTGGGAACGGATATTCAGCGCGCGCATCGCCGGGCGACCGGTGAAGCGCGTGATCGCGACTCACCACCACCCCGACCATGCCGGACTCGCCGCGTGGCTCACCGAGCGCACCGCCGCCGAGTTCTGGATGGCGCAGGGGGAATACCTGGCCGCGCACGCCATGCGCGATGGCAGCGCAGGATACGGATTCGACAACGTCATTGCGATGTTCACCCGAAACGGCATCGCGGGAGAGAAGCTGGCGCTGCTCAAGCAGCGCAGCAGCAACTACCGAAACCGCGTGCCGGCTTTTCCGTCGTCCTACCGCAGGCTGATGGAAGGACAAACGCACGTGGTCGGCGGGCGCTCGTGGCGCGTCATCATGGGCTACGGGCATGCGCCGGAACATGCTGCGCTGTATTGCGAGGACGAAGGAGTGCTCATCTCCGGCGACATGGTGCTGCCGAAGATCTCGACCAACGTCAGCGTCTGGGCGAACGAGCCTGAAGGCGATCCGCTCGCACTGTTCCTGGGATCGATAGCGCGCCACGCGCAGTTGCCCGCAAAGACGCTGGTTCTGCCCTCGCACGGTCTGCCCTTCCGCGGGCTGCGCGAGCGCGTCGCCCAGTTGCAGGAGCATCACCGCCTGCGCCTCGGCGAACTCGAGGAGGACTGCCAATCGCCCAAATCGGCGGCGGACGTACTCGGCACGCTGTTTCGCCGCAACCTCGATACCCACCAGCTGTTTTTCGCGATGGGTGAGGCCATGGCGCACCTGCACTTTCTCTATTACGAGAAGCGCCTGGGACGCTCGCTCGACGCGGACGGCGTGATGCGCTACAGGCAGAGCTAGCATCGATGGCTGAACCTCAAGCCGCACCGGACCCCGCCGAGGCTGCACGCGTGTTCGCCCAGGTGGCCGAGCGATCGGGCCGCCTGATGGGGGAATTCCTGCAGCGCCAGCGCGGGGGAAAGGGCGTCGCGTTCACCGACGAATTCGGACTCGCCAAGGCCTTCATGGATCTTTCCGCGCGCATGCTGGCCGAGCCTTGGAAGCTTGCCGAGGCGCAGACCAGGATGTTCTGGGACTACGTCTCGCTGTGGCAGTCGACCGCGCTGAAGCTGGTGGGCCAGGGGACGAACCCGGTTGCCGAGCCCGCCCAGGGCGATAACCGCTTCCGCGACTCCGACTGGCAGGATCATTTTCTTTTCGACTACATCAAGCAGTCCTACCTGATCGCGGCTCGCCATATCCACGACGCGGTGGCTTCGGTCGAGGGCCTGCCCCAGGACACACAAAACCGCGTCAACTTTTTCACGCGCCAGTACGTGGACGCACTGTCACCCTCGAATTTCGCCATGACCAACCCGCAGGTGCTGCGCGAAACCCTGCAGTCCGGCGGACAGAATCTGTTGCGCGGCTTCAATAACCTCCTCGCAGACCTGGAGCGGGGCGGCGGCGAATTGCGCATCAGCATGACCGACGAGAACGCGTTCAAGGTAGGAGTGAACGTCGCTACCGCCCCGGGCAAAGT
>JBGPTG010000214.1:0-6412 GCA_041490545.1 Gammaproteobacteria bacterium | reverse complement strand
TGAGGCGCTCGTGAAGCGCCGTTTGCTGCGCGAGGAGTCCGACGGCGGCGTCTACGACTTCAGCCACGACAAGGTGCGCGAGGTCGTCTACCGCGACATCGGCGGGGCCCGGCGCATGCTGCTGCATCGATCGGTGGCCGAGGTCCTGGAGCGCCGCGGCGAAGGCGAAGCGCACGAGCGCGACGCCCGGCTCGCGGAGCACTACGAGCGCGCTCACGACTGGTCGAACGCGCTCCGGTACCTCGTGCTCGCGGGGGAACGCTCGCAGGCGCTGTTCGCGATGCGCGATGCATTGCATTGGCTCGAGCGGGCGGTCGCGCTTGCCGAATCTCACCCGGAGGCGATGAACGAGCGCGAACGTCTTGCGCTCTACCAGCGGCGCGGTACGGCGCGCGCACAGGCCGGGCAGACCGAAGGCGCGGTGGCGGACATGCGCCGCGTCATCAACGCGGCGCGGGCGGCTGGCGAGCGCGAAAAGGCGCGCGACGCGCTGATTCAGCTCGGCATGGCGTACCGGCGCGCCGATGCGTACGATGAAGCGACGGCGTGTCTCACCGCGGCCCTGGCGGAATCCCGTGCGATGAACGACGAGCACCAGGCCGCCGACACCCTCTATCACCTCGGCACAGTTGCCTGGAGCACCGGGCTGAACGACCAGGCCATCGGGTTTCACCAGGAGGCGGTCGAAATCTGCGAGCGGAGAGGACTTGCCGACCTCGTCGCAGTGCAGGCATACCACGGGCGCGGCGAAGCGCACTTTGCGAACGCCGAGCCTGCCGCGGCGATCCGGTGCTACACCCGGTCGCTCGAGCTGGCGCGCGGCATCGGCGACAAGAGCTACGAGTCCGAGAACCTGATGATGATCGGGCATGCCTGCACCGGAGCCAAGGGGCTCGGGGACTACCCGCGTGCCCTGGCGAACTTCGATGCAGCGCTCGAGATTGCGCGCGCGGCGGACCTGCAGTGGCACCTGGGTCCCACGCTTCTTGGACTCGACCACGTGCGTGCCTGCACCGGGAGCTACGGCGCGGCATGGACCGGCATGATGAAAACCCTGCGCTGGCTCGAGAGCCTGAAGCAGGTGCGCTATCAGCTCATCGCGTGTGATTTCATTGGCCACCTCCTGCTCGACCTCGGCCTGAACGAACAAGCACTCCAGCACATGGAGCGCGGTCTCGCGCTCGGCCGCAAAACCGGCATCGATTTCTGGCGCGTTGCCATCGAGGCGCACTGCACGATCGCGCGGTCGCGGCTCGGTCACAAGGACGCCGCGCCTGCGCTGCAGGATGCGCTCGAACAGGCGCGCCGCAGCTGCGAGCGCTACCTGGTGGTGAGGTGTCTCGAGGGATTGGCGGAGGTTGCGCTCGCGGCGGGCGACGCGAGCCGCTGCCGCACGTTCGCGGACGAACTGCTCGTGCTTGCGGGGTCGAACGGGTTGCGCGAACTCGAGGCGACCGCGCGGCGCTGGCACGGTGAGGCATGGCTCGCGGAGAAAGCCTATGCGCAAGCACAGGCCGAGTTGTCGCGCGCCGCGGTGCTGGCGGAGGATATCGGCCGAGTGCGACTCCGCATGGATGCGCAAGTCGGGCTGGCTCGCCTGTTTACGGCGCAGGGTCGGCGCGATGCCGCGCAGCGCCATGGCGCCAACGCGCGCGCGATGGCGGAGACAGTCGAGAAGAGCTTGGTGTCCTCGGGGCTAGAGGCGCGGCTGTGCCTGACCGGCGACTCGTACTGAGGAAACGCCGAGACTTCCGGCGATCGCACGCCTCTAGTCGAAACTCGCCACGCAATCGATCTCGACATTGACGCCTTTCCTGTGCGGCGTCCCGCCGACGCAGGTGCGCGTGACTTTCTCGCCCTGGAGGACCTCGCGGAAGGTCTCGTTGAACGCGGGAAAATCTTCGGTGTTACGCAGCACCACGCGCATGTTGACCACGTGCGTGAAATTCAATCCCGCCGCCGCGAGAATGCTTCGGAGGTTGGACAGTGTCTGCTTCGTCTGCTCGCGGATGTCGGGGCTGACGACTTCCCGGGTCTTCGGGTCGAGCGGTCCCTGGCCCGAGACGAAGAGGAGATTCCCCGCGCGGATCGCCTGCGCGAGTGGCGAGGGCGTGCCCTTGTCGGTGAAACCGGTGACCGGCGCGCCGGATGAGGTAATGATTTGCTTCGACATGGGCGCTACTCGAAGGCGGCCCGGATCTCGGGCGGGATCGGCACCGCGCGCAGGCGGGCGGGATCGTCGGCGCGGCGCTGCGTCCACACGCGAATCTCGTAGCCTTCGACCGCGCGCAAGTCCCGGTTGAACACCGTGTGGCTGATCTCGAAAGTCTTGTCGCTCCACTTGCTGATTTCCGACTCGATGACGATTTCGTCCCGGAACATGCTGGGGGCGAGGAATCTCGCCTTGGCCTCGACGATCGGCAGGCCCGGGATGCCGTACTTTTCCATGAGCATGTCCCAGGGCAGTCCGACCGAATCGAAGTAAAGGCGCGCGCTCTCGTCGAACCAGGCGAAGTAGTTCGGATAGTGGACGATGCGCGCCGGGTCGGTGTGGCCCCAGTGCACGCTGACGTTGTGGCGAAAAGTCTTCACGGTTGGTACGCGAAACCGAATCGGGCTGTATTCAAGGCGTTGCCGCCCGTTGTTCAACGGCGTTGCCGCCCCGTCGACAGCGGCAGCGCATTATAGCGCCCGGCTTCCGCCGGGACGCGTAGAATGGCCGGCCTACAGGGATGCAATGCGGGGAATGCAATGCGCGGATTGCAGCTCGCCCACCCAGGGAGCAGGCCATGCCGGATCTGAACAAGACCAAGGTCACGATTCTCACCGAGACCTACCGCATCAAGGGTTACATCGAGCTCACCCCCGGCGCCCGCATTACCGACTACATGGTCGACGCCAAGGACTTCATTGCCGTCACCGACGCCGAGGTCTGGGAGCTGGGCGACCGGCGCATCATGACCGCGCCCTTCCTCAACGTGCACCGCGACCACATCCAGGTTGTCGCGCCCGGCCATTGACGCCGCCGCCGGGACGAGCCGCGTGAGCCGGAAAATTGTCGCCGTACTTCACCCGGGCGAGATGGGCGCCGCGATCGGCGCGTGCCTGTTCGCGCGCAGTGCGCGGGTGGTGTGGGCCTCCGGCGGCCGCAGCCCGGCAACGCGGACGCGCGCCGAGTCCGCGGGCCTGGAGGATCTCGGCCTGATCGAGCGCGCCGTCGGCGCCGCCGAGGTGGTGTTGTCGGTGTGCCCGCCGCACGGTGCCCTCGCGCTCGCGCGCGAGGTTGCGCGCCGCGGCTTCCGCGGCATCTACGTGGACGCGAACGCGGTTTCGCCCGACACGGCGCGCCAGGTCGCCCGCGTGGTGGAAGGTGCCGGCGCGAGCTTCGTCGACGGCGGCATCATCGGTCCGCCGCCCGCGCGTGCGGGAACTTCGCGGATCTATCTGTCCGGAGGTCCGGCCCCGGAGATCGCCGCACTCTTCGCCGGCAGCAACCTGGAGGCGATTCCGCTGGAAGGCCCCGTTGGCGCGGCTTCCGCGCTCAAGGTCTGTTACGCCGCCTGGACCAAAGGCGCGACCGCGCTGCTCGCGGCGATCCGCGTGCTCGCCGAGCACGAAGGCGTGGAGCGCGCGCTGCTCGCCGAATGGAAGCTCTCCCAGCCAGGACTCGACAAGCGCTCGGAAGCCGTGATCGTGCAGGCGCGCAAAGCCTGGCGCTGGGTCGGCGAGATGGAGGAGATCGCGGCGAGTTTCGAGGCGACGGGGCTGCCCGGCGGTTTCAGCCTGGCCGCGGCCGAGATCTACAGCACGCTCCGGGCATTCAAGGCAGGCGGGAACGCGCCGGCGCTGCAGGAAGTGATCGCCGCGATCCGGCAGGGCGCGCGCAAGCGCAAGGCCGCCGCCAGTGCGCGCCGCCGCAGCCCGGCGCGCAAGGACGAATCGCCGGCAAAGGCGAAATTCAAGTTCGGCACCGGCGCGGGCAAGCTGGACCCGACAAAGCCGCATCGGTTTCTGAAGTAAACCGGGGACAGACCCCGGTTTTACTTCCCGCAACCGGGGTCTGTCCCTGGTTTATTCCGGCCGGAACTTGGTCTCGGGCTTCACGCCTTTTTTCTTCTGTGTTTCGCTGATGCGCCCGTTCTCCAGGTAGCGGCCCTGCACGGCGCGCAGCGCCGCCTCGTCCCACTGCGGCAGCCAGTCGCCGAGCGAATAGCCGAACCAGGGCGACTGCGGGCGCAGCTTCGGCAGGCCGAGTTCCTCCCAGATCTTCATCGCGCGTTCCATGTATTCCTGCTTGGGCAGCGCGAGCGGAGGCATGTCGCCCTTCATGGTGGCGTCGATGAGGAGCGTCGAGTCTTCCTCGTTGCCGTGCTCGCGCTTCGGTCCGTGGCCCTGGCCGCGGTGCGGCAGCGCCTGCACGTCCTCGACCGGATTCATCCGGTACGCCATCGCCCAGAGGATCGCGTCGGAATTATCCGGATCGATGTCGTCGTTGACCGCGATCGTGATCTTGCCCATGTCGCCCTTGAAAAAGGCCGCGCCGCGCAGCGCGCGCCACACCTCGGTGTGCGGCATGCCCTTCTCGACGCTGATCACGGTGACGCGCAGGAGTCCGGTGAGCGGCTCGTGCAGCGAGACCCTGCGGACTCCCCGGATGCCGAGGCCCTCGCGCAGGTGTGCGAGGAACAGCGGCTCGTAGGCAACCCGCTTGATGATGCTCGACTCCGAAGGCGCGACCTGGCTGATGTACGAAGGAATGACGGGATTTCTTCGATGCGTGATCGCAGTGACGCGCATCGGCATGTTGAATTCCTCGAGCGCGACGTGGCCGTGCGATTCTCCGAACGGCGCCTCGGGCTCGCAGTACTCGGTGTCGATCAGCCCCTCGATCACGACCTCGCTCTCCGCCGGAACGAACAGATCGACGGTCTTCGCCTTCACCACGTTGATCGGCGCGCCGGCGAGGCCGCCGGCGACGGTGAACTCGTCGACGCCCACCGGCAGCTTCTGCGGACCCATGAAGGCGACGTAAGGCGGGCAGCCGAGCACGATGGCGCAGGGCATCGTCTTCCTGCCGAGCTTCTGGTATTTCTGATAGTGCACGTAGCCGCCGGCGCCGCCGACGCGCGTCGCCATGCGCACTACCAGGCGGTCGCTCGCCTTCAGCGCTGCGCGATAGGTGCCCATGTTCTGCACGCCGGTTTCCGGGTCGATGGTGATGACGTTGGTCGCCGTGAGCGTGGGCGCGGAGTCGAATCCCGGCGTCGAGATCGGGATCGGCAGGCGGTCGAGGCCTTTGCCTTCGCCGGCGAGCGCGTCGCCCGTGTGCACCACGTCGTGGCAGGGCGCGGACCGCACCTCGCGCGGCGCCACCGGGTGGGCGATGGCGTGGTCCCACTTCGCCTGGATTTCTTCCAGCGGCGCGCCCATGCCCACCGAATAGATCGCACGGTTGGCGGCGATCGCGCCGACCACCACCGGGATGTCGTACTTGCGGCCGCGGCCGTCGACGACGTTCGTGAAAAGGAACGCTTTCCTCTCGGCCTCGGCCATGCCGCCGACGAACTGCCAGCGCACCAGCGGATGCAGCTCGGCATCCTTGTCGACCGGCCGGTCGATCTCGATCAGCAGGCCGCGCTTTTTCAGCTCGGCGATATGCTCGTGCAGGTCTGCATAGCCGCGCTTCGCATCGCTCGCAGGACGCGCGCCGGCCAGATGGCCAGCTCCCGCTTGCGGGAGGTCATTGCTTTTCAATCTTGGCCCTTTCGATGACGGCCTTCCATTTCGCGATTTCGGAGATGACGTGCTCGCGCAGGGCCTCGGGCGTGCTCGCGCGCGGATCGACGCCAAAATCCTGCAGGCGCTGCCTCACTTCCGGCGCGGCGACTGCGGCACGGATCTCCTTGTTCAGGCGGTCGATGATCGCCCTGGACGTTTTCGCCGGCACGGCGATCGCGTTCCACGCGGAGGCCTCGTAGCCGGGCACGCCCGACTCGGCGAGCGTCGGGATGTCGGGCAGGCCGACGAAGCGCCGATCGAAGGTCACGGCCAGGGCCCGCAGGTTGCCGCTCTTGATGTGCGGAATGACCGGCGCGAGGATTTCCACCATCGCCTGCAGATCGTTGCCTTTCACCGCCGTGATGATGCCTGGCGTGGCCTTGAACGGCACGGTCTGGAATTCGATCCCGGCCATCGACTTGAGCAATTCGGCTGCGCCGAACTGCGTGCTGCCGATGCTGGTCGTGCCGACGTTGAACTTGCCCGGGTTCGCTTTCGCGGCGGCGATGAAATCCCTCGCCGACTTGTAAGGGGAATCGGGATTGACGAGAAGAGCCATGCCGAAGAAACCGACAGTGGAAACCGGAGCGAAGTCCTTCACCGGGTCGTAAGGCAGGGACTTGAACAGCGACAC
>JBGPTG010000213.1:0-6412 GCA_041490545.1 Gammaproteobacteria bacterium | reverse complement strand
CGACTGATTTCACTTTTTGGTAGCTGAACGAGTACATTTTTTATCTCCTCAAGCCGCTTTTTTCATGTCCTGGCACGCGCGCCAGATCCGCTGCGGCACCGCGGGCATCTCGATGTCCTTCAGGCCGAGCGCGTCGGTGAGCGCGTTCATCACCGCCGCCGGCGCGCCGATCGCGCCCGCTTCTCCGCACCCCTTCACGCCCAGCGGATTGTGCGTGCAAGGCGTCTCCTTCGTGCCGACCTTGAAGTTCGGAACGTCATCCGCGCGCGGCATGCAGTAGTCGAGGTACGAGCCGGTGACGAGCTGCCCGGAGTCCTTGTCGTAGTGGCAGCCCTCGGTCAGCGCCTGGCCGATGCCTTGCGTGAGACCGCCGTGAACCTGACCTTCAACGATCATCGGGTTGATGATTTTTCCGAAATCGTCGATCGCCGTGAAATTCACCACCTTCACCGTCCCGGTGTCGGGATCCACTTCCAGCTCGCAGATATGCGTCCCGGCGGGGAAGGTGAAGTTCGCCGGATCGTAAAAGGCGTTTTCGTTCAGCCCGGGCTCGAGCTTGTCGAGCGGATAGTTGTGCGGCACGTAGGCGGCGAGCGAAACTTCGGCAAAGGCCTTCTTCCTGTCGGTGCCTTTCACCACGAATGCCCCGTCCTTGAACTCGATGTCGGCCTCGGCGGCCTCCATCAGGTGTGCGGCGATCTTCTTGCCCTTGGCGACGACCTTGTCGATCGCTTTCACGAGGGCGGCGCCGCCGACGGCGATCGAGCGCGAACCGTAGGTGCCCATGCCGAAGAGGACCTTGGAAGTGTCGCCGTGGACGATGTCGATGTCCTCCATCGGGATGCCGAGGCGGTCGGCGACGACCTGCGCGAACGTGGTCTCGTGCCCCTGGCCGTGCGCGTGCGAACCGGTGAACACCGTGACCTTGCCCGTGGGATGCACGCGGACTTCGGCCGCCTCGAAGAGCCCGGCGCGCGCGCCGAGCGCGCCCGCGACGTTCGAGGGCGCGATGCCGCAGGCCTCGATGTAGCAGGCATAGCCCATGCCACGCAGCTTGCCGCGCCTGGCCGCCTCGGCCTTGCGCGCGGCAAACCCGGCGACGTCGGCGACGCGCAACGCCTCCGCGAGCGTCGCTTCGTAGTTGCCGGTGTCGTAGAGCAGGGCGACGGGCGTCTGGTACGGGAAGGTTGTGATGAAATTGCGCCGGCGGATCTCCACCGGATTCATTTTCATCTCGCGAGCCGCGGTCTCGACCAGGCGCTCGACGACGTAAGTGGCTTCGGGCCGCCCCGCGCCGCGATAGGCGTCCACCGGCGCCGTGTTGGTGAACACCGCGGTGACTTCGGCGTAGATCGCCGGCGTCGTGTACTGCCCGGCGAGCAGCGTCGCGTAGAGGATCGTCGGGATGCACGAGGAGAACGTGGAAAGATAGGCGCCCATGTTCGCGGTGGTGGTGACGCGCATGGCGAGGAACTTGCCGTCCTTGTCCATGGCAAGCTCGGCCTTGGTGACATGGTCGCGGCCGTGCGCATCCGATACGAAGGATTCGCTGCGATCCGCGGTCCATTTGATCGGGCGGTTGATCTGTTTCGACGCCCAGGTGCACACCACGTCCTCGGCGTAGAGATAGATCTTGGAGCCGAAGCCGCCGCCGACATCCGGGGCCACCACGCGCACCTTGTGCTCGGGCAGTCCCAGGACGAAGGCCGTCATCAGCAGCCGCTCGACGTGCGGGTTCTGGCTCGCGACGTAAAGCGTGTAGCTGTCGTCGGCGCGCGAGTACGAGGCATTCGCCGCGCGCGGCTCGATCGCGTTCGGTATCAGGCGGTTGTTGATGAATTCGAGCGTGGTCACGTGCGCGGCGCCGGCAAAGGCCTTGTCCACCGCCGCCTTGTCGCCCAGTCCCCACACGTAGCAGGTATTGTCCGGCGCGGCGTCGTGCAACGCGGGCGCGCCTTTCTTGCGCGCGTCGCCTGCGCGCACCACCGCCGGGAGCTCGTCGTAGTCCACTTTCACCAGCTCGGCGGCGTCGCGCGCCTGCTGGGCGGTTTCCGCGATGACGACGGCGACGTGGTCGCCGACGTAGCGCACCTTGCCCTGCGCGAGGCAGGGATGCGGCGGCTCCTTCATCGGCTGGCCGTTGACATCCGTGATCAGCCAGCCGCAGGGCAGGCCGTTGACCTTGGCCGCGGCGAGATCCTCGCCGGTGAAGATGGCGACGACGCCCGGCGCCTTGAGCGCCTTGTCCTTCTTTATAGACCTGATTTTCGCGTGGGCGTGCGGCGAGCGCACGAAAACCGCGAAGGTCTGGTGGGGAAAGGTGACGTCGTCGGTGTAGTTGCCGGCGCCGGTGAGAAAGCGGTAGTCTTCTTTGCGCTTGATCGAAGCGCCGATGTACGGGGTTGCGCCCATGGTGTCACCTCATTGTTTGCGCTGCGGCCTTGATTGCCTTGACGATGTTGTGGTATCCGGTGCAGCGGCACAGGTTGCCGTCGAGCTGCTCGCGGATCTGCTCTTCCGAGGGATCGGGAAAAGTCCTCACCAGGTCGAGCGCGCTCATCACCATGCCCGGAGTGCAGAAGCCGCACTGCAGGCCATGGTGCTGGCGGAAGGCTTCCTGCATCGGGTGCAGCGTGCCGTCGGCCTTGGCGATGCCTTCGATGGTGAGAAGGTCCGCGCCCTCGGCCTGCATCGCGAGCATGTTGCAGGATTTCACCGCGCGGCCGTTCATGTGGATGGTGCACGCGCCGCACTGCGCGGTGTCGCAGCCGACGTGGGTACCGGTCATTTGCAGGTGGTCGCGGATGAAGTTCACGAGCAGCGTGCGTTCTTCGACTTCGCCGCTCACCGGCTTGCCGTTGACGGTCATGGAGACCTTGACGGTCATGGTTGCACTCCTTCGGTGAAAGTTGAACTTGTTGTTGTGTTCCAAACCAAACGGATCACGGAATCTTTCCGGGCCAAAGCCTCTGGACGAACGTTTTTCCTGTCGGGGAGAAGCCGCGGATCGGTGGCGGGAGAAATCGTAGACCATGCCCGCCCGGCGATCAACCAGAGATTGATTTCACGGCGGCTTGACCCCACCTTGGGTGAGGTCTAGGCTATTGCGTATAATCGTTTGTTCGCATTCACTAATCACTAATGTTTCCCGCCGTTTTGGCGGGGGCGAGGATTCCCCGTGGACAGTGTCGATCTTGAAGTGGTGCGCAGCGCTCTGAAATGGACCGAGGCTGGCCACCGCGCCACGCTGGGCACGGTGGTGCATACCTGGGGTTCGGCGCCGCGCCCGGTGGGCGCGATGCTGGTGATTCGCGACGACGGCCAGGTCATGGGCTCGGTGTCCGGAGGCTGCGTCGAGGACGATCTCATCGACAAGGTGAAAGCGCGGGCGATCGCCGCCGCCAGGCCCGAGGTCACGACCTACGGCGTCACCCAGGAGCAGGCGACGCGCTTCGGTCTGCCCTGCGGCGGCACGCTGCAACTCGTGCTCGAGCCGGTCACCGCGGAATCGAAGCTGAAGGACCTGCTCGCGGTGATCGAGCGCCATGAGCTTTCGGCGCGCTTCCTCGACATGGAGACCGGCCGTGTCCGCATCGAGCCGGGCAAGTGGTCGGACCTGCTCGAGTTCGACGGGAAAGTGCTAAAGACGGTGCACGGCCCGCGCTGGCGGCTGCTGCTCATCGGCGCCGGCCAGGTTTCGCGTTACCTCGCGCAGATGGGGCAGGCGCTCGACTATCACGTCACCGTCTGCGATCCGCGCGCGGAATACGCCGACGGGTGGGATTTCGCGGAAGTGCCGATCAACCGCGCCTACCCCGACGACGTGGTGCTGCAGATGAACCTGGACGCGCACAGCGCCGTGGTCGCGTTGACGCACGACCCGAAGCTCGACGATGCCGCGCTGCTGGAGGCGCTCAAGTCTGCCGCGTTCTACGTCGGGGCGCTGGGGTCGGCGAAGAACAACGACACGCGCCGCAAGCGGCTGGCCGACTTCGACCTCGCTGCCTCCGAGATCGCGCGCCTGCGCGGACCGGTGGGCCTGAAGATAGGCTCGAAGACACCGCCCGAGATCGCCGTCGCGATTCTTGCCGAGATGACCGCGGTGCGCCGCGGCGTGCAGATTCCGGAAACCGTGGAACCGCCGAAGGTCAACGTTTCGGCAGGCTGCGCAGTTCCGCAAAACTAGCTATCCTCCCTCCCCTTCGAGGGGAGTTTCATGGCCGCAAACATCCGCGGCATTTTTCTTGCAGCCGGGTATTCGAAGCGCTTTGGCTCGAACAAGCTGCTCCAGGCGCTGCCTGCGGGCGTGTCCGAAGCCGGGACGCCGATCGGGCTTGCCGCCGCCAGACACCTGCTGGAGGCCTTGCCCGAGTCGATAGCAGTCGTCGGGCCGCGCGCGCAGAAACTCAGCCGGATGCTGCGCGATGCCGGCTGCAACACCGTGGTGTGCAAGAACGCGGGTGAAGGAATGGGCACGAGTCTCGCGGCGGGTGTGCGTGCTGCTGCGGACGCCGACGGCTGGATCGTCGCGCTTGCGGACATGCCCTTCATCCGGCCGGAGACGATCCGCGCAGTGGCGAAGGCGCTTCGGGACGGTTCCGCGATCGTGGCGCCTTCGTTCCGCGGCGAGCGCGGCCACCCGGTCGGTTTCGCACCGCGCTTCTACGAAGAACTGGCTTCGCTGCACGGAGACGACGGCGCGCGCGAAGTGCTGAAGCTGCATCCTGAATCGGTGACGCTCCTCGATACCGACGATCCGGGCGTGCTGCACGACATCGACCGGCCCTCGGACCTCACGCGCTGATCGAGGCCGGTGCCTCGCGGGGTTGTGCGACGTATTGTGCGACCCCGTTCCCGAAGGACCAGTTCTCTTTCTTCACTTCGACGAGGTTGATGAACACGTCCTCGGTCCGCACGCCGAGTTCGGCGTTCAGGCGCTCTGCGATGCGCGCATAGAGAGCCTGCTTCGCTTCGATGCTGCGGCCTTTGCTCAACGTGATCTGGATTATCACGATCGCGTCGCTTCGCCGGATGCCCAGGTAGCCCGGATCGTAGACGAGCCCGGTGCCATCATGCTCGGTGATGACCTGAAAGAGATCGTTCTTCGGCACCTTGATGGTTTCCACCATCGATTCGTAGACGATCCTGCCGAAACCGGCCGGGCGGCCTTTCATGATGGAAATACGTACGAGCGGCATGATTGCATCCTTTGGTCGATATTAGAGAGCGCCGCGCCAGCCTTGGAACTGGTGGTGGGCGACAGCCTCGGGGCCGAAACGGAGCGCGATCCATCTGCCCGTCGCGCACAGCGCCGCGGCGAGGGCACTCACCATCCGTGTCCGCAGGGAAATCTGCGGCGCCGGCTCGTGCAGCAAGAATTCGCTGGGCGCCTGGGCGTGGATCAGCGCGAGGCCCGGGCGGTCGAGGGTCAGCCCGTCGCCGGCGGCGAGAAAATGGTCGTCCCTGTCCTTGTGCTGCGTGATCCACAGCGCGCCGCGCACGCACGCGAGGCGTGTACCCACGGGATCGTAGAGGCGGACGAGTTGCCCCGCCTCGAGATGCATTTCGACCTGCTCAAGTCCGATGTTCATGGCCACTCCTATCTTTTCGGGATCAGAGCGATCCGCGCCCACCGCGCGGGCGGCGCGGATTGAAATCCTCGGATACCAATATCCGGACCAACCCGCGCCACGCGGCGTGGAGCAGGACGCCCAAGGCGATTCCATAGCGTGCGACCCGGTCTTGCTCGTCAACCTTGAAGTTCATGGTGCTTCCTTTCATAATGCGCTTCGCGCATGCTTCACAAAGCTCCGGGAAATCCGGGAAAATGCGCGCATCGAGAGCGAATTATTCGCCTCGAGGTGGACAGGCTCAAACGACATTTTCGCTACGTTTGCATGAGAAAAAGGAATGTATAAGCGCGCGCACGATCTGCCTTCGCTCGACCTGCTCAAAGGGTTCGAGGCGGCCGCGCGCTACCTGAGCTTCACCAAGGCGGCGGCCGAGTTGTTCGTCACCCAGTCGGCGATCAGCCGCCAGGTGAAGACCCTCGAAGATCAGCTCGGCGTTGCCCTATTCAGGCGACGCCACCGGGAGCTGCGTCTGACCGACGCCGGCCAGACGCTCTACAAGACCACGGGCGAGGCGCTGCGGATGCTGCGCGACACTACTGGCCGGCTCGGCAAGGGAGCCAGCGGCGTGCTTACGGTCACGACCATGCTGTCCTTCGCTTCGCTGTGGCTGGTGCCGCGCCTGAACGACTTCAGGCGCTTGCATCCCGAGATCGAAGTCCGCATCGCGGCGGCCAACGAGTTCAAAGACCTCGAGCGCGAAGGCATCGATATCGCGATCCGCTATTGCGTGCCGAAGGCCGCCGGACCCGGCGCCGTAAAGTTGTTCGGCGAGCGCGTAT
>JBGPTG010000212.1:0-6434 GCA_041490545.1 Gammaproteobacteria bacterium | reverse complement strand
GTTACTTCGCTCCCGGCATCGCGATCCTCGCGGAAACGCTCGCCGCTATCGCCAGTGTCACCGTGGTCGCGCCCGAGCGCGACCGCAGCGGCGCGTCGAATTCGCTGACGCTCGACCGGCCGCTGTCGGTGCGCAAGTCCGTGAACGGCTTCATGTTCGTCAACGGCACACCGACCGACTGCGTGCACCTTGCCGTCACAGGACTCTTTGAAAGCCTGCCCGACATGGTCGTCTCGGGGATCAACCTGGGCGCCAACATGGGCGACGACACCATCTACTCGGGCACGGTGGCGGCGGCGACCGAGGGTTACCTGCTGGGGATCCCGTCAATGGCGATCTCGCTCGCCGGCAAGACCGGCCAGCACTTCGACACTGCGGGGCGCGTTGCGCGCGAGTTGGTCGAGCGCTTCCAGAAGCGACCCGCGGGCAATCCGGTGCTGCTCAACGTGAACGTCCCGGACGTTCCCTATGCCGAGCTGAAGGGCTTCGAGGTCACGCGGCTGGGCAAGCGTCACAAGGCCGAGCCGACGATACGCGCTACGAACCCGCGCGACGAGACCGTCTATTGGGTGGGCGCGGCGGGCAGCGCGCAGGACGCGGGGCCGGGTACGGATTTCCACGCGGTCGCCGCGCAGCGCGTGTCGCTGACGCCGCTGCAGATGGACCTGACGCACCAGCAGCAGATTCCGCTCATCCGCGCGTGGATGGAAGGATGATGCTGTCCAAGGCGCGCGGCATTGGCATGACTTCGCAGCGCACCCGCGACCGCATGGTCGCGCGGCTGAGGGAAAAGGGCATACGCGACGAAGCGGTCCTCGCGGCCATGGCGGCCGTGCCGCGCCACCTCTTTGTCGAGGAGGCGCTCGCCAGCCGCGCCTACGAGGACACGGCGCTGCCGATCGGCTTCGAGCAGACCATCTCGCAGCCGTTCGTCGTGGCGCGCATGCTGGAGGCGCTGCGCGGCGCGAAGTTTCCCGCGCGCGTGTTGGAGATCGGTACGGGGTGCGGCTACCAGGCTGCGCTGCTCGCGCAGCTCGCCGTCGAGGTGTACTCGGTCGAGCGCATCGCCGTTCTGCTCGAGCGGGCACGCGTGAACCTGCGTTCGCTGCGCCTGTCGAACCTGCGGCTGGTGCACGCGGACGGCGCCGAGGGTCTGCCCGAGGCGGCGCCCTTCGACGGCATCATCGCTGCCGCGGCAGCGCCGCGGATTCCTCAGGCGCTTTTGCAGCAGCTCGCGCCGGGTGGCAAAATGATCGCCCCGCTCGGAAGCGAAGAGCAGACGCTGTGCCTGATCGAACGAACCTCGACCGGATTGAAGGAAAAATGGCTGGATGCCGTGCGATTCGTGCCGTTGCGGAGCGGCAAGCAGTGAAGCTGCGCGGCACCACCACCGCTGCGCTCGTCGCTGCGCTTCTCGCTGCTTGCGCGAGCCCGTACCAGGCTCCGGTGGTCGAGCGCCCGGTCACGCGCCCCCCTGCGGCGAAGCCGGCCCCGCCCGCCGCCGCCCCGCCGGCCGTGCCCGCCGAAAAGCGCGCGGTCAGCTATACGGTCAGGCGCGGCGATACCCTGTACAGCATCGCGCTCGACAACGGCCTGGACTACCGCGAACTCGCCGCCTGGAACAATCTTGCCGATCCGGCGCAGCTGCAGACCGGGCAGGTGCTGCGCATGCGCGCGCCCGAAGTTGCTGCGCAGCCACCGGCACCACCGGTCCGGGCCGAAGGCGAAGTGCGCGTGCAGCCGGCCATCATTCCAGGTGCGGTGGAGACGCGCCCGCTCGGCGGCGACGCGCGCACTGCCGCCGGCGAGACGCGGCCGCTGCCGACGGAGCCGACGCGCCCAGCGGATCTCAAGACAGCGCCCAAGGCCATGAAGCTGCCTTATTCGGAAGAGAACCTCGCCATGCTGCTGCGCCTGCAGCCGCCGGCGGCGGCGCCGAAGCCCGAGGTCCCGGGCGGCGGACCGCCGCCCGCGCAGAAGCCCGACGGGACCGCGGAGGATCCCGAAGGCGTCGCCTGGATGTGGCCGGCCGCCGGACGCGTGCTCGCCGGATTTTCCGAGGCGACCAACAAAGGCCTGGACATCGTCGGCAAGGTCGGCGACCCGGTGTTCGCTTCGGCGGGCGGGCGGGTGGTCTACAGCGGCGTCGGACTGCGCGGCTACGGCAAGCTGGTGATCATCAAGCACAACCAGACGTATCTCTCGGCGTACGCGCACAACAGCAACATCCTGGTGAAGGAAGGGCAGAACGTGGCGCGCGGGCAGAAGATCGCCGAGATCGGCAACACCGACTCGCCACAGGTCAAGTTGCATTTCGAAATCCGGCGGTTGGGTAAACCGGTCGATCCACTGAAATTCCTCCCCGAACGGCCTTCGTAGGCGCGCGAGCGGCGCGAGTCAGCCAGGCGCTCAGCGCCAACGCAACGGGATCGTGGTGGGCGGCTGGCGTTTCAGTGCGGCGCGCTCGTCCTCGTCGCCGATCGACTTGGCGAACTGGATGTTTTTCTGCAGCTCCTCCATATAGAGGTGCTGTCCGCCGAAGTGCCGGCTGGCGTACTGGTGAGTGCCGCCCAGGTCGCTATCCAGCCGGTGCGAGGCGCCCGCGTAGAAGCGCGGCGTCTTCCTCACCAGGTCGTCGCCGGACGCGTAGACGAGTTCGTCTTTCCCGTCCGGGTTGCGCCGGTGGGTGATGCCGCCGGCGACGAATTCCGGATACAGGCGGTCCCGGCATTTCTCCAGGTAACAGCGGTCCGACATCTGCGCGATGATGTCCGCGGAGCCGAGCAGGCTGCCGAGCAGCTTGTACTCGAGCGAGGGCACCTGGATTTTGGGCACCGGTATCTCGTACCCGGTGAAGTGGATGAGCGCCGCGGCTATCTCGGCGACTTCCCCCATGCCGATCGTCGGCAGGTACTCGCGCAGGAAACGCCCGCCGCGGGTGACGTGGGTGAGGGTCAACTCGCCGCCGTTCTTGTGATGGGTGTCGTCCAGCGTGCGTACGTAGCCGCAGTCGTGGAATAGCGCGCTCACCACGCCCAGCTTGAACAGGGACGCGCCGAGCGGCACGGCGCCGACGCGGCCGCGGTCGAACCCGTCGATCAGCCGCGCCATGGCGAGGGTCACGTCGAGTACGTGCTGGACGTCGTGGTAGGCGGTGTCGCAGGCGTGATAGCCGGCGCGCTTGCCGCGATACAGGTCGGTCATGTCGCGGAAGGCGCGGTCGACCTGCGCGGTAGAAGTTTCTGGGTACAATTCGAGGAAAATGCGATCGACCTCGGCGTTGACGGCTTCCGGATCGGTGGTGTTGATCCGGCAGCTGACGTCGTATTCGTTGCCGCGGGCGTTCACTCGACTGAATCCCTGCGCAGACAAGTGAAACCGATTCTACAGCCGATTCCGGAGACCCGGACCGCGCCAGCGTGAATATTCGGCAATCCCGCTCAATTCGTCAGCATCCGCTCAGGTCTTGAGCGTGAACGGATTGAAATTCGTGCCTCGATCGTAATAGTCCTCGTGCTCGGCGCGCTTGAGCCAGCCCACCACCAGGTAGGTGACAGGGGTGAACACCACCTCGACGGCGACCTTCGACAGGAACTGCACCAACATGATTTGCGGCAGGCGCTCGTCGGGGATGAGGCCGCCGCCCCAGAAGGCGAGCGGATAGAAGATGAGCGAATCCACGCCTTCGCCGACGATGGTCGAGCCTATGGTGCGGGTCCACAGCCAGCGGCCCGCGGTCCAAATTTTCATCTTCGCCAGCACGTAGGAGTTGACGAACTCGCCGCACAGGAATCCGACCAGAGAAGCCGCGGCGATGCGCCAGGTGGAGCCGAAGGCGGTCTCGTAGGCGGCCTGGTTGTTCCAGAACGGCGCCGGCGGCAGGGCGACCACCACCCAGGCCATCGCGGCGGCGAACGCGAGGCCTGCAAACCCCGCCCAGATGACGCGGCGCGAGCGCGCATAGCCGTAGACCTCGGTGAGGACGTCGCCGAAGACGTAGGAAATCGGGAAGAAAAGCACACCGGCGCCGAACGACACTGCGCCGAGCAGCGGCAGGTCGGCCTGCGCGATCTTCGCCGGGCCGATCAGGTTCGAGCAGATCAGGACGGTGACGAATGCCGCCATGACGAACTCGTAGTAGCGGTAGGGGCGGTGCGGAGTGTTCATCGGTTCCCTTTCCTGGAGCCGGGGCGACGGGCTCAAGAGTTCGCTTTCCGGGCGCCCAGCGCCGGAGAAACGGGGGGTGCGGATCTTGCACGCGCCAGCTCGGCCGCGAGGTCGAGCACCGCCGCGGCGTACAGGTTGGCGCGGTTGTAGCGTGTCAGCACGAAGAAATTCTGCAGCGTCACCCGCACTTCGGGGGACTGCCCCGGGGATTCGAGTTCGATCAACGCGCACAGCGTGTCGGCGGGCAGGGCGATACGGGACTTGATGCCGAGGCCCGCAAGTTCGCCCGCGCGCCGGCTCGGCGTGACGCCCGCCTCGATCAGCGCGCGCCAGGCGTCGCCCGAGACATCGGCGATCGCAGCCACCGGCTCGCCGCGCACCCAGCCGTGCGCCCGCAGGAAATTGCCGATGCTGCCGATGGCGTCGGCGGCGCTGGTGGCGAGGTTCGCATGGCCGTCGCCGTCGTAGTCGACGGCAAAGCGCCGATAGGTGCCGGGCATGAACTGCGGGATGCCGATCGCGCCGGCGTACGAGCCCTTCACGCGCAGTGGGTCGATCTTCATCTCGCGCGCGAACACCAGGTAACTCTCGAGCTCGTCACGGAAGAATTCCGCGCGCTTGGGGTAATCGAACGCGAGCGTGGAAAGGGCGTCGATGACGCGATAGGTGCCGAGGTTGCGGCCGTAGATGGTCTCCACACCGATGATGGCGACGATGATTTCCTCGGGCACGCCGAATTCGGCGGCGGCTCGGCCGAGCGGCTCGGCGTTGCGCAGGCTGAACTGCACGCCAGCGTCGATGCGTTGCGGATTTACGAACAGCGCGCGGTAGGCCTGCCACGACGCGAGCGCGGTCTCCGCCGGCTGGCTCATCGCCCGCACAATGGCTGGCTGGAACTGGGCGCGGGCGAAGACGTGGTTGAGGTTTTTCCGGGCAAAGCCGTGCCTGTGCACCATTTCGCCGATGAAGCGCTTCACCTCCGCGCGCTCGAGGTACGGATGCGGCTGCGCCGCGGCGGCGGCCGGGCGCAGCGCCAGCGTTGCGGCGAACACAATGCCGAAGAGCGCCTTCACGGCCTGAACTCGCGCACCAGTTGCCGCAGGCGCGACACCGAGGCCGGGTCGCCGAGCGTGCCGTAGCGCAGGTCGACATAAAGGTCGACGATGGAGCGCACCGCAGCCCGGCGCGCCGGGAGCTGCAGCGCGAGGCGCGACGCGTAGGCTAGCGGTCCCTCGGCGCTGGCGCGGGGCAGCCCGGCGCGCCCCAGCTTGCCGCAGAAGCGCTGCCACGCGCGCTGGACCGCGTCGACGCGATGCATGCCGCGTAGCAGCCACAGCGCGATCAGGAGCAGCACGCCCGCCACGCTCCAGAACAGCATCATGGTCATGGTCTGCCAGCTCGGCTGCTGCATCCCGAGCCAGCCGAGCATCTCGCGCTGCCGGTCCGGATTGTAGCCAAGCACCCACTGGTTCCATTGGTTCGTCAGCGCCTCCCAGTTGTTGCGCAGCGACCTGAGCCAGTCGATGTTGGTGCGCAAGAACAGCGGCAGTCCGGCGGCGCCGCGCGCCGCCGCGGCGATCCCCGATTCCACGCGCAGGGGGACTGCGGCAGCGGTCGGGTCGACGCGCGTCCAGCCGCTTTCCTGCAGCCAGACTTCCGCCCAGGCGTGCGCGTCGGCCTGGCGCACCACCATGTAGTCGTCCACGGGATTGGTGTCCCCGCCCTGATAGCCCGTCACCACGCGCGCCGGCACGTCCGCGGCGCGCATCAGGAACACGAAACTCGAGGCAAAGTGCTCGCAGAATCCCTGCCGGGTGTCGAACAGGAACTCGTCGACCGAGTCCTTCCCGAGCAGCGGTGGCAGCAGCGTGTACTCGTAGCGGCTGGCACGGAAAAATTCGATGCCCCTGCGCATGATCGCGGCGTCGTCACCCAGCGATTCGCGCCACTCGCGCCCGAGCGCGAGCGCGCGGGGGTTGAAGCCACGCGGCAGCCGGCGTGCAAGGATGGCGTTGTCGGACTCTGGGTCGGCGGCCTTGTAGTCCGGGTAGGAGCGCATTTCGTAGCGAATTCGCGTGCGCACCGGGGGAAGGGAGATCACCAGGTAGTCGGCGGTCATGCGCGCATTCGGCGGGATGCGCACCGGCATCTCCAGCGCGAACATCCAGTTGCGATTGTGCGGCTCCAGGGTGACTTCGTAGTCGACCGGCTGGCCGTACACCTGCAGCGAGGCTTCGCGGCGCAACCGGGGAAATCCGGCGCGCCAG
>JBGPTG010000211.1:0-6446 GCA_041490545.1 Gammaproteobacteria bacterium | reverse complement strand
TTCTCGTCCCGGTGATCCCGCCGAAACGCTAGAAAAAAAGGAGAAAACATGGCCGTGAAGCTCTATGGATTCTGGCGGTCGCTCGCCACCTACCGCGTGCGCACCGTGCTCGCCCTCAAGGGCGTGCAGGCGGAGCAGGTGTCGATCAACCTCCTGGAGGGCAAGCAGCACAGCGACGACTACAAGGCGATCAACCCGCAGAGCGTCGTGCCGGCGCTCGTCATCCACGGCGGCGCGCCGTTGTTCCAGTCGATGGCGATCATGGAGTACCTCGAAGAAACTCATCCGCAGCCACCGCTGCTTCCCAAAGATGCGCGGGGCAGGGCGCGGGTACGCGGGCTCGCGCAGATCGTGGTGAGCGACGGGCACCCGCTGGTGGTTCCGCGCATTCGCGGCTATCTCGAGAAGGAGATGCACCAGGACGAGCCGGCGCGCAATAAGTGGCTCGCGCACTGGACGCAAAAGGCGCTGGAGGCCCTGGAAAGCCACCTCGCGAAGGAATCCGAAACAGGGCGCTTCTGCCACGGCGATGCCGCGACGCTCGCCGATATCTGTCTCGCCTCGCAGGTCTTCGGCGCCAAATTCTTCAACGCGGACACGTCCGGGACGCCCACGGTCATGCGCATTTTCGGCGAATGCATGAAAATCGAGGCTTTCGACCGTTCGCAGCCTTTGAAACAGCCCGACGCACCCAGCAACCCCACTCACTGAAGTCCGCTCACGCAGAGGAGATAATCATGGCATTCACCCGCAGACGATTCATCCAGGCATCCGGTGCCGGCGCTACGGCGCTGGGCCTGCCCTCGATCGCTCATTCCCAGACCGGCCCGATCCGCATCGGCCTGATGACCGTCAAGAGCGGTCCCCTTGCCTCGGGCGGCATCGACATGGAGCGCGCGCTGGTCCAGTACCTGAAGGAGCGCAACTACGCGATGGCCGGCCGGAAGGTGGAGTTGTTCGTCGCCGATAGCGGCGGCGTGCCCGCGCAGTCCCGCACCAAGATCCAGGAACTCGTTGAACGCGACCGCATCCACCTGATGATAGGACCGCTCGACGCAGCTTCGGCGCTCGCCGCGGACGACTACATCCGCCAGCAGCAGCTGCTGACCCTGTCGGTGGCCGCCGCCGAAGACATGACGCAGCGCAAGCCCAATCCCTGGTTTACGCGGGGAACCTCGACATCATCGCAGTGCGCGCATCCGCTTGCCGACTACTGCGCGAAGACGCTCAAGTACAAGCGCATGGCCGTGATGGCCGACGATATCGCCTACGGCCACGAAATGTGCGCGGGATTCCAGCGCGCGTTTGAAGATGCCGGCGGGAAGATCGTGCAGAAGATGTTCTCGCCGCTGACGGTGCCCGACTATGGCACCTACATCGCCCAGCTCAAGACCAACGTCGACGGGATTTTCCTCGGCTTCGCCGGCTCGAACGGGTTCCGCTATTTCAAGCAGTTCAACGAGTACGGGCTGAAGGGCAAGGTCAACGTCGTCGGTGGCATGACCGCCTTCGACGAGGCGGTGCTGCGCAACATGGGCGACGAAGCGCTCGGCATCATCACCACCTGCTGGTATTCGGCGGAAATCGAAAACGCGGTCAACAAGCGCTTTGTCGCGAACTTCCGCGTCGACTGGTCGTACGACCCGGGGTTCTATGCCGCCGCCACCTACGTCGAGGCCGCGGTGCTCGAGGCGACACTCGCCGCGACCCGGGGAAACATCGAAGACAAGCCGGCGTTCATGAAGACGGTGCGCGGCATCAAGGTCGACACGGCTCGGGGTCCAGTCGCCTTCGATCAGTACGGCAACGTCGTCGGGAACGTGTACATCCGCAAGGTCGAGCGCAAGGACGGGCGGCTGGTCAATCGCGTGATTCACACTTATCCGAACGTCAGCCAGTTCTGGACCTACAAGCCGGCCGAGTTCCTGAAGAATCCGGTGTACTCCCGGGACTGGCCGCCGGCCAAGAATCTCGAGTCCTGATCGAAAGAGGCGAATGGCGGGGCCGGCAACACCGGCCCCGATTTTTTGATGCAGTACTGGATCATTCAAACGCTCAATAGCCTCGCGCTGGGGGGGCTGCTGTTCCTGCTGGCGGCGGGCTTTTCGCTGATCTTCGGCCTGATGCGCATCGCCAACCTGATGCACGGGGCCTTGTACATGCTCGGCGCGTACGTCGGAATCTCGGTGCTCAAGGTCGTACCCAACCTGTGGCTCGCCGCGCTCATCGGCGGCCTGCTGGTGGCCGCATTCGGCGGGCTGATCGAACGTTTCATATTGCGCGCCTTGGCGGGGAACACGCTCGGCCAGGTGCTGGTGACGCTGGGAATTTCCTTCATCATCGCCGACTCGTGCCTGGTGGTCTGGGGGGGCGATCCGATCCCGGTGCCGGCGCCGGTAGCGCTGCAGCGCCCGCTGGTGCTGGGCGGAGTGGCGTTTCCGACCTATCGCATGGTCGTCCTCGGCATCGCGATAGCGGCGGCGATCGCGCTGCACCTGCTCATGGACCGGACGCGCCTCGGCGCCATGATCCGCGCGGGCGTGGACGACATGCAGATGGCGCGCGCCGTGGGAATCCCGGTGTCCAGGCTCTTTACTATCGTGTTTTGCCTGGGCGCCGGCCTGGCAGGGGCGGGAGGGATCATCGGCGGTCCGATCATGTCGGCCTACCCCGGTCTGGATGCGGACATGCTGCCGCTGGCACTCATCGTCGTGATGCTCGGCGGAGTCGGCAGCCTGCTCGGAGCCTTCGTCGGAAGCTTCCTCATCGGCGCGGTGTATACCTTCGGCACGGCGCTGCTGCCCGACCTTGCTTACGTGATCCTGTTCCTGCCGATGATATTCGTGATCGCTTTCCGGCCGCGTGGTCTGTTCGGGCGGCAGAGCGCATGAGGCCGGTATCCTGGATCGTCCTCGCGCTCGCGCTGGCTGGATTTCCTTGGTTGGCAGGCGAGTACTATGTAAACCTCGCGAGCCAGATATTTATCGCTGCAATCTTCGCCGCAAGCCTGAATCTGCTGGTTGGCTACGGCGGTCTTCCGTCACTCGGGCATGCGTCGTGGGTGGGCCTCGCGGCCTATGCGTCCGCCTGGATGTCGCTCAAGCTCGGTCTGGGCCATGGCATCACAGCGCCGCTCGCGCTGCTCGCGACGACGCTGGTGGCGTGCGCGTTCGGCTGGGTCGCGCTGCGCGCCACCGGACTCGGATTCCTGATGATCACGCTCGCGCTTTCCCAGGTGCTCTGGGGCACGGCGTACCGCTGGGTGTCGGTGACCGATGGCGACAATGGCCTGCGCGGCCTGACGCGTCCCGCGCCGTTCGGCCTGGGGCTTGACGGGGCGACGCCGTTTTATTTTTTTGCATTGGCCATCACCGTGGCTGCCATTGCGATGATGGCGATGTTCGTTGCCTCTCCCTTCGGTGCCGCGTTACGCGGCACGCGCGATCAACCCCGGCGCATGAGCGCTCTCGGTCACGACGTTGGCAGGGTCCGCTGGGTCACGTACGTCTACTCGGGATTCTGGGGCGCGGTGTCGGGGCTTCTCTTCGTCTACTACAACAAGTACATCCATCCCGCGTCGCTGTCGATTACGGCGTCCGCGGAGGGTTTGCTCGGGGTCATCGCCGGCGGCTCCGGCACGCTCGCAGGGCCGATCGTCGGGGCGGCGATCATCGTCCTTCTCAAGAACTACGCATCCGCCTACATCGAGCGCTGGAACATGCTCATGGGCTTCGTGTTCGTCTTCATCGTGCTGTTCATGCCCGAAGGGGTGGTGCCGGGCGTGCGGCGCCTCTGGCTGCGACTGAAAGCAAGGTGGAGACCGGGATGATCTCGGCGTTGCAGCTGGTTCACCTGAAGAAAGCCTTCGGCGGCCTTCCGGCGATGAACGACGTCTCGCTCGATGTCATGCCGGGCGAGCGGCGCCTGATCATCGGGCCCAACGGCGCGGGGAAGACCACGCTGTTCAACCTCATCACCGGCGATCTCGCGCGCGACAGCGGGGCGATCCGGATCTTCGGCAACGAGGTGTCCCGGCTCAAGCCGCACCAGCGGGCGCATCGCGGACTCGCGCGCACCTACCAGATCATCACGCTGTTCCCCAAGGATTCCCTGGAGCACAACATCGTCCTGTCGCTGCTGGGGCTGCGCAAGTTCCGCTGGGACGCCTTCCGGCCGCTTGCCCGGTACGAGGAAATTCACGAGGAGGCGCGCAGCGCGCTCCGGCTGGTGGGCCTGGAGCATCTGGCCGAGCGGCCCATCGGCGAGGCGGCCTACGGCGAGAAGCGGCGTCTGGAGATCGCCATGGCCCTGGCGCAGAAGCCCAAGCTCCTCCTGCTCGACGAGCCGCTCGCCGGCCTGTCGCGGGAGGAACGCGCCGGCGTCAAAGACCTGGTGGCGGGGATTCCCCGCGAAGTCACCGTGGTGATGATCGAGCACGACATGGATACGGCGCTCGATCTCGCCGACCGTATCACCGTGCTCCACTACGGCAGCGTAATCGTCGAAGGCACGCGCGCCGAGGTCATCGCCGATCCGAAGACGCGGGAGGTCTACCTCGGTGAGTGAATCGGCGGGCGAAGCGCTGGCCCTCTCGGGGGTCGACGCGCTCTACGGCGAAAGCCACGTGTTGCACGAGGTGTCTTTCACCTTGGGCGCGGGAAAGGTCCTGGCGCTGCTCGGGCGCAACGGCGCGGGCAAGACCACCTGCATGAACACCATCATCGGCTTCCTGCCGCCGCGCCGCGGCGATATCCGCCTTTTCGGAACACCGATAGGACGACTGGCGCCGGAAGTCATTTCACGACGGGGCGTGGGGCTCGTCCCGCAGGGACGGCGGGTATTTCCCACCCTCACGGTGCGTGAAAATCTCATCGTCGCGACCCAGTCGCGTCCCGGCCTTGCCGCGCCCTGGACGCTGCAGCGCGTGCTGGGTCTGTTCCCGCGACTCGAGGAACGCCTGCAGCAGGTGGCGGGTTCGCTTTCCGGCGGCGAGCAGCAGATGCTGGCGATCGGACGCGCTCTGATGGGCAATCCGCGCGTGCTGCTGATGGACGAACCCTCAGAGGGACTCGCGCCGCTGATCGTTGCCGAGGTGGGGCGCACCATCGCCCGCCTGAAGCAGGAAGGCCAGTCGATCCTGCTCGTCGAGCAGAACTTCAAGCTCGCGCTCGGTCTGGCCGACGACGTCGTCATCCTGAATACCGGCCGGATCGCGTTCAGCGGTCCGGTGGCTCGGGTGCGCAGCGACCCGGATCTGGTCACGCAGCACCTCGGAGTTTTCTGAATCCCTTTCCACCCCGGAGAAGCACGCCCATGATGTTCACCTGTTCAGTCCCCGGTTGCACCCGCACCGCGCACCCTCACGCTCTCGCGGCGTCCCGCAAGAGCCCGTCCAAGGTCTCGCGGCCGGCCAGGCACGGCGCTGCAGTCAAGAAACTCGCGAAATTCGCACGCGGCCGCAAGGGCCGCGACTTGCGCATCGACATCCACTGCCACTACCTGAACCGCGACGCAGCGGCGAAAGTGGCGCACCTCAACCCGGCCCAGTACGAGCCTCAGATCAAGTTCGCCAATGCGCTCACGCGCGAGGTGAACGTGAAGCAGATGCAGGATCGCGGCGCCAAGCTCTCGACGATTGAAGTCAGACTCCAGGACATGGACCGCATGGGCATCGACATCCAGGCGGTGTCGCCCGCGCCCCAGCAAACCTACTACTGGGCGGAGCCCGCGTTCGGCGCCGAGATATCGCGCATGATCAACGACCGGCTGGCCGAGATCGTCGCCAAGTGGCCCGACCGCTTCGTGGGCCTGGGCACGGTTCCGCTGCAGAACGCGGAGCTCGCGGTGATCGAGCTCGAGCGCTGCGTGAAGCAGCTTGGCCTGCGCGGGGTCGAGATCAACCCCAACGTCGCCGGGAAGGAGCTGACCGATCCCGGCCTGAACCTCGACCGGTTCTTCGCCAAGGCGCGCGAACTGGACATCGTGATCTTCATGCATCCGACCGGATACACCCAGGGCGAGCGGCTGACGGACCATTACTTCAACAACATCATCGGCAACCCGCTCGACACCACCGTGGGCACCAGCCGCCTGATTTTCGACGGCGTGATGGAAAGGCACCCGGGGCTCAAGATCGTGCTTCCGCACGCGGGCGGCTTCCTCGCGCACTACTGGGCGCGCATGGACCACGCATGGCGGGCGCGGCCGGATTGCCGCACGGTGATCAAGAAGGCGCCCTCCAGTTATCTCAAGAAATTCTACTTCGACACCATCGCGTTCGATCCCGAGATGCTGCGCAATCTCCTGGACAAATTCGGCGCGGGCCAGGTGGTGCTGGGGACGGACTACCCCTTCGACATGGGCGACGACGACCCGGTGGGGTTTGTCAACAGTGTGCCGCGGCTTTCCGCGGCGGAGAAGCAGCGCATCATGGGCGGAAATGCTGC
>JBGPTG010000210.1:0-6455 GCA_041490545.1 Gammaproteobacteria bacterium | reverse complement strand
GCGTCGCGCCGGTGCTCGTCTCCCCGCGCAGCACCGCCCAGTTGACCGGCACGCGGCCGCGGTACTTCGGCAGCAGCGAGCCGTGCATGTTAAAGGCGCCGCGCGTCGGGACGGCGAGCAGCGCAGCCTTGAGCATCAGCCTGTAATAGAACGAAAACAGGAAATCAGGCTGCAGGCCGCGGATTTTCTTGACGATCGCCGGCGCGTTGGGATCCTCGGGTGTGATGCACTCGATGCCGCGCTCGCGCGCCAGCTCCGCGACGCTGCCGAACCAGATGTTCTCGCCGGGGCTGTCCCGGTGGGTGAGCACGAGGGGCACGTCCACACGCTCATCGAGCAGGACCTTGAGACAGCGGCAGCCGACGTCGTGATAAGCGAAAACAACTGCCCGGGTCACTCTTTGGCCCGATGCGAGATGGGGGGACACACCTCTCATGCTCCCCTAGGTTTGAGGTTGTTTCGGTGATTCCGAAACAGCCTCGTTACGTTGCAGAATGGCCTGGACCACATAACGCGGACGCTGCCGCACCTGCTCGTAGATGCGGCCGATGTATTCGCCCAGCAGGCCGATGCCGAACAGGGTGATGCCGATGAGAAAGAAGGCGATGCCGAACAGGGTGAAGACGCCCTCGGCCTCCGGGCCCACGATCAGCCGGCGAACGGCGAGAAACGCGACGAACGCGATCGACAGCAGCGCGATGGCGATGCCCGAGAGCGAGAAAAGCTGCAGCGGCATCGCCGAGAATCCGGTGACCAGGTCGAAATTCAGGCGCACCAGCTTGTACAGCGAATACTTGGAGTCCCCGGCGCTGCGCTCCTCGTGCGCCACCTCGATCTCCGCGGGGCGCTGCGCGAAGGTGTAGGCGAGCGCCGGAATGAAGGTGTTGATCTCGCGGCAGCTGTTGATGGCGGTGACGATGTCGCGGCTGTAGGCGCGCAGCATGCAGCCCTGGTCGGTCATGCGGATGCGGGTGATGCGCTCGCGCACCGAGTTCATCAGCCGCGAGGCGTGGCGGCGGAAGGCGCTGTCCTGGCGCTCGCGCCGCACCCCGCCGACGTAGTCGTAGCCCTCGTCCATCTTGGCGAGCAGCTTGCCGATCTCCTCGGGCGGGTTCTGCAGGTCGGCATCCAGCGTCACGACGCGCTCGCCGCGGCTCGCCTCGAACCCTGCCATGATCGCCAGGTGCTGGCCGAAATTTCCGTTGAACAGGATCACCCGGGTGGTCTCGGGGCGGCGCTCGAACTGCTCGCGCAGCAGGGCGGCGGAGCGGTCGCGGCTGCCGTCGTTGACGAAGATCACCTCGTACGCCGTGCCCAGGGCGTCGAGCGCCGAATAGAGCCGGGCGAACAGCCCGGGCAGCGCCGCTTCCTCGTTGTAGACGGGAATGACGACCGAGACGCGCGGCTTCATCACGCGCTCCCGCGCAGCACCCGCGCCGCGGCGCAGCACACGCGCTCGACGTCGCCGTCGCGCATTGCCGGAAACAGCGGCAGCGTGACGATGCTGCGGCCGACGCGCTCGGCGTGGGGAAACTGTCCCTCGCGCCAGCCGAGCGACCGGTACAGCGAAAACAGGTGGATCGCCGGGTAGTGCAGGCCGACGCCGATGCCCTGCTCGCGCATGCGCGCCATGAACTCCCCGCGCGGCGCGCTCGAGGGCAGCAGCACCTGGAACATGTGCCAGTTGCTGTTCTCGAAATCCTCAGGCGGCAGCTCGCATCCGAGGCCGCGGTCGAAGCATTCGAAGTAGCGCCGCGCGATCTGCCGGCGCTTGTCGGTGAATTCGCCCAGGCGCTCGAGCTGCCCCAGGCCGATGCGCGCCGCGACGTCGGTGAGATTGAACTTGCCGCCGATCACGTCGACGTCCATGCCGTCCTCGCCGAAGCGCGTCACTCCCTGCAGCCGCAGCTTCTCCGCAAGCGCGATATCCTTTTCCTCCGGCAGCACGATGGCCCCGCCTTCAGCGGTGGTGAGGTTCTTGTTGGCGTGGAAGGAAAAGGCGACGAGATCGCCGCGGCTGCCGATGCGCGCGCCCTTCCAGCTCGATCCGAACGCCTGCGCGGCGTCCTCGACCACGCGCAAGGCATGTTTCGAGGCAATGGCGTAGAGCCGGTCGAGGTCGACCGGAAGGCCGGCGAGGTACACCGGCAGGATGGCGCGCGTCTTCGCGGTGATCGCCGCCTCGATGAGATCGAGGTCGATGTTGCGTGTCGCCGGATCGATGTCGACGAACACCGGGCGTGCGCCCATCTCGAGGACGACGTTGCTGGTCGCCACCCACGACAGCGGCGAGGTGATCACCTCGTCGCCCTCGCCTGTGCCGGCGAGGCGCAGGCCGATCTCCAGCGCGGCGGTGCCCGAGTTGAGCGCGCGCACCGGGCGGCCCCCGCAGAACCGCGACAGCGCGGCCTCGAACTCCTTCACCCTCGGGCCGGAGGTGATCCAGCCGGAGCGCAGCACCTCGGCGACGCCGGCGATGGTGGCCTCGTCGATGCTCGGGCGCGTGAACGGCAGGAAGTCGGGCGCCGGCGCGGCGGCTTCGCGGGTTTTCGCGGGTTCGGGCATCGGGCTGGCGCTGCGCGCTTTCAACTGCGCGCCACCAGGAACACGCCGGTGACGACGAAGGCGATGCCGACCAATTTCTGCGCGGTCAGCGACTCGCCGAACAGGTACCACGCGGCGACGGCGTTGATCGCGTAGCCGATCGAGAGCATCGGGTAGGCGATCGACACCGGCACGCGCGACAGGCCCATGATCCACACGATGAGGCTCACGCCGTAGCAGGCGACCCCGCCGAGGATGTGCGGCTCGAGCCCCAGCTTCAGCCCGACCGGGAGGATGTTGTGCGCGCTGAACTCGAAGTGGCCGACCACGTTGGTGCCGGCCTTGAGCAGCAGTTGCGCGGCGGCGTTGAGCAGAACGCCCGCCAGGATCAGCCCGAAGCTTGCCGCGCTCACGGCTTCCTGACGATGACGCGCCGCGCGTCGCGCGCGACGATCTGCATCGGAACGGGATGCTTCTCGAGAAACCCCGCCAGGTCCTTGACGCTGAACATGGCAAGCGCTTCGCGATCGGCCTGCCAGGCGGCCGCAAAGGCGGCCGTGTCGGGCACGAATCCCCGCGGCTCCCATCCGATCGGCAGCGTCAGCTCGTCCTTGTAGGCAACCATGGTCACGGTGCGGCCGAGATAGAACAAGAGGGTGTGATCGAAGGTGTCCACGACGTAGAACGGGATGTCCGGTTTCAGTTCGCCCCGGATGTTCTGGACGATATGATACGCGGAAAAAGCCGGGGAAAGCGTCTCGTGCCCGGAGAAGGCGATCTGTATCCAGGCGAGGCCGCCGCAGGCGAGCGCGATGGCGGCGGCGGCGAGCCGCTGGCGGAACGCCAGCCACCCGGAGACCACGCCGGCCGCGCTGAGCGCGGCGCCGGCCGCGGCGAGCCAGGGCAGGTAGCCCGCGTAGAGTTCGGGCGGCAGATCGGTCTCGAAGAAGGCGAGCGCCTGCGGCAGGTTGGCCCTCACCCAGAGCGACGCGCCGATCAGTGCGACGCCCAGCACCACAGCGACGAGCGCGTGTGCCAGCGCCAGGCGCCGGCCGGCCGAGGCGAGGTGGATGCCGATCAGCAGGGCGAGCGCGGGGAAGAGCGGCAGGATGTACGAGCCGAGCTTGGAGTCCGAGAGCGAAAAGAAAACGAACACCACTGCGCACCACACGAGCAGGAACCGGCGCGCCTGGAAACGCGTGTCGGCCGCGCGCGGCCAGGCGCGCCATAGCGCGGGGACGAGGCCCGCGATCCAGGGGAGCACTCCGGCCAGCAGTATCGGCACGAAATACCAGGCCGGCTGGTAGCGGCCATGTTCCTTGGTGAGGAAGCGCTCGAAATGCTCGCGGATGAAGAAGAAGCGGAAGAATTCCGGGTTGGCGAGCGACACGGCGATGAACCAGGGCGCGGCGATGGCGAGGAACACGAGACCGCCCGGGACGAAATGCAGGCGCGCGAGGCGCCGCCAGTCGCGCTCGACCAGGATGTAGAGCGCCACCGCCCCCGCCGGCAGCACCACCCCGACCAGGCCTTTGCTCAGCACGGCGAGCGCGGCGGCCGCCCAGGCGAGGAGCATCCAGCGGCGCCGCTCGGGCAAGTCGGCCGCGTCGCTTTGCGCCAGCGCGATCGCGAACACGCTCGCCGACATGAAGAACGCGAGCGCCATGTCGAGCGACAGGGCGTGGCCGAGGAAGACATAGATCGCGCTGCTCGCCGCCACCGCCGCCGCGTACAGCGCCGCCCCCGCGCCGAAAAGGCGCCGGCCGGCCCAGAACACCATCCACACGCCGAGGAACCCGGTGAGCCCGGGCCACAGGCGCGCCGCCCACTCGTTCTCCCCGAGCACGCTGAAGGCGGTGGCGGTCGCCCAGTACTGCAGCGCCGGCTTCTCGAAGTACTTGTAGCCGTTAAGGCGCGGCGTCAGCCAGTCGCCGCTCGCGACCATCTCGCGCGGGATCTCCGCGTAGCGGCCCTCGTCGGGTTTCACCAGGTGGCGGTAGCCGAGGTTGCAGAACCAGCCGGCCGCAAACACTGCCAGCAAAATCCACAGCCCTCGCCTCGAAATGTTTTCTGCGCTCAAGTCGGGTCCCGAAGGCCGGCTGTCCCCGCGCAAGCGGGGACCCAGGGCCTCGAGAAAAGACTGGATTCCCGCCTGCGCGGGAATGACGGACCCGGTCTCATCCCAGCAGCAGCGCAGCGGCGATCTTGCGCTCTTCGGCCATGAGGATGTTGTAGGTGCGGCAGGCGGCGCGCACGTCCATCACTTCGACGCCGATCCCGGCCTCGACCAGCGGGCGCAGGATCTCCGGTTTGGGAAAGCGCAGGCGCGCGCCGGTGCCCAGGAGCAGGATCTCGCTGCCCAGCCCGACGAGCGCGGCAAGATGCCCGGGCGTCAGCGCTTCGAAGCTGGTCGCCTCCCAGTCGGCGATAATGCGCTCTGGAAGGACCACGACGCTCTTCTCGAAGCGCCGGTCGTTGACCATCACGTAGCCCTCGCCGTAGGCGGTGAAGGTGTTGAGCGCGGCGGAGGTTTCGCGATGCAGCTTCAAGAATTGCCGGTGTCGTTGCCGGTGTCGTAAGTGTCCGGTACATTATAACTTTTTGCGATGCAACGCGGCCCACCAGGGCCGCCACTAGCCGGAAATCCCGCCCCGATCATGAAAGAATTTTCCCGCATCCAGCGTCTGCCGCCGTACGTCTTCAACATCACCAACGAGTTGAAGATGGCGGCGCGCCGAGCCGGCGAGGACATCATCGACATGAGCATGGGCAATCCCGACGGGCCCACGCCCAAGCACATCGTGGCGAAGCTGGTCGAGGCCGCGCAGCGCGACGACACACACGGCTACTCGATGTCGAAGGGCATCCCGCGGCTGCGCCGCGCGATCTGCACCTGGTATCAGCGCCGCTACGGCGTCGCCTTCGATTCCGACACGGAAGCCATCGTCACCATCGGCTCGAAGGAGGGCCTCGCGCACCTGATGCTCGCGTGCCTGGACCGCGGCGACACGGTGCTCGTGCCCAATCCCTCGTACCCGATCCACATCTACGGCGCCATCATCGCCGGGGCCGACATCCGCTCGGTGCGCATGACCGCGGAGGTGGACTTCTTCGAGGAGCTGGAGCGCGCCATCCGCGAGCTGATCCCCAAGCCGAAGATGCTGGTGATCGGCTTTCCCTCGAATCCCACGGCGATGTGCGTCGAGCTGGATTTCTTCGAGCGCGTGATCGCGCTCGCCCGGTTGCACGACATCATGGTGGTGCACGACCTCGCCTATGCCGACATCACCTTCGACGGCTGGAAGGCGCCTTCGATCATGCAGGTGCCGGGGGCGCGCGACGTGGCGGTGGAGTTCTTCACCATGTCGAAGAGCTACAACATGGCCGGCTGGCGCATCGGCTTCATGGTCGGCAACGCCGACCTGGTGAACGCGCTGGCGCGAATCAAGAGCTACCACGACTACGGCAGCTTCACGCCGATCCAGGTGGCGTCGATCGTGGCGCTGGAAGGCCCGCAGGACTGCGTCGAGGAGCACCGCCTGAAGTACCAGAGGCGCCGCGACGTCATGGTGCCCGGCCTGCTCGAGGCCGGCTGGAAGGTCGACAATCCCAGGGCCTCGATGTACCTCTGGGCGAAGATCCCGGAACCGTACGCGAAGCTCGGATCGCTGGAATTCGCGAAGAAGATCCTTACCGACGCCAAGGTGGCGGTGTCCCCGGGCATCGGCTTCGGCGACTACGGCGACGGCCACGTGCGCATCGCGTTGATCGAAAATGAAGCGCGCACCCGGCAGGCGATCCGCGGCATCAAGGAGATGTTCCGCAAGGACGGGCTGGTCCAGGCATGAACATCGTCGACATCACCGACGCCGAGGGCGCCGTCGTCGCGCCCGACTGGCTCGATCGGGCCG
>JBGPTG010000209.1:0-6462 GCA_041490545.1 Gammaproteobacteria bacterium | reverse complement strand
GTGCCGGCATTTTTCAATGGCATGGCGACGGGCGCCGACTGGATGAGCGCGGCGTCCTTCATCGGCATGGCCGGCACGCTGTTCCTGTCCGGTTTTGACGGGCTCGCCTGGGTCATGGGCTGGACCGGGGGCTTTTGCCTGGTGGCATTGTTCCTTGCGCCCTATCTGCGCAAGTTCGGGCAGTTCACCATTCCCGACTTCCTTGCCGAGCGCTACGGCGGCAACATCGTCCGCGGCATCGGCGTCGTCGCGGCGATTACCTGCTCGTTTGTCTACGTCGTCGCCCAGATCTATGGCGTCGGCCTGATCGTGAGCCGGATGACCGGCCTTGAGTTCGGCATCGGCGTGTTCGTCGGCCTCGGCGGAATCCTGGTGTGCGCGATGCTGGGTGGCATGCGGGCGGTGACCTGGACCCAGGTGGCCCAGTACATCGTCCTCATCATTGCCTATCTGACTCCCGTGGTGTGGCTGGGCGTGAAACATACCGGCATCCCGATTCCGCAGATCGCCTATGGCTATACGCTGCAGAAGCTTGAAGCTGTGGAGAAGAAGATCAACGCCGACCCGAAAGAGCTGGAGGTTCGCAAGATCTTCGCCGACCGGGCGGCCGCAGGCAAAGCTGCGCTCGCCTCACCGGACAAGGCGTATGCCGAGGGCAAGACCACGGTCGAGCAGAACCTGGCAGATCTGAAGACTGCGAATGCACCTGCGGATAAGATCGCGGAGGCCGAGAGAGCCGTTGCTGCCTATCCTGCGAGCGTGAACGCCGCCAAAGTTCAATGGACGCGGGAAACGGGCCTTGCTGCCAGAGCGGCGCCACTGGCACCGCATGCACAGGCGTTCCCCGGAAAGGATGAAGCGGCGCAGAACACCGCGCGCCTAAACTTCATCGGCATCGTGTTCTGCATGATGTTCGGCACCGCTGCGCTTCCGCACATCCTGATGCGCTACTACACCACGCCCAGCGTGCAGCAGGCGCGCGTCTCGGTGTTCTGGTCGCTGTTCTTCATCTTCCTGCTATATTTCACGGCGCCGTGCCTCGCGGTGCTCGCGAAATACGACATGTTCACGCACTTGGTGGGCAGTTCCTTCGCCTCGCTCCCGGCGTGGGCGGCGGCATGGGCGAAGGTGGATCCAGGGTTGCTGAATATCACCGACATCAACCACGACGGCATCGTGCAGTGGGCCGAAGTGGTGATCGGCGGCGACCTGATCGTGCTGGCGACGCCGGAGATCGCGGGCCTGCCGTACGTCGTATCGGGACTGGTTGCGGCAGGTGGCTTGGCGGCGGCGCTGTCGACCGCGGACGGGCTGCTGCTTACCATTGCCAACGCCTTGGCGCACGACTTCTATTACAAGATGATCGACCCGCATGCGACCACCGGGAGGCGCGTGACGCTCTCCAAGGTTCTGCTTGTGATGATGGCGATTATCGCGGCTTATGTCACGTCGCTCAAACCGGGAGATATCCTGTTCCTGGTGGGTGCGGCGTTTTCTCTGGGGGCATCGTCATTCTTTCCGGCGCTGGTACTGGGCATATTCTGGAAGCGCGCCAACAAGTGGGGGGCGATCGCCGGCATGGTCATGGGGCTCGGATTGTGCGCGTACTACATGTTTACACGCTACCCATTCTTTGGCGTCAATATGCCACTTTGGTTCGGGTTAAGCCCGGTGTCGGCGGGTATGTTCGGCCTGCCAGCGAGTATGCTCACCATCATCATCGTCAGCTTGCTGACTCCCTCGCCATCGAAAGCGGTGCAGGAGCTGGTCGAGCATGTGCGCTACCCGAATCTGAAAGGCGATACGCTAGTCAGCGAAGCCGCATAGCCTCGGGCCGCTGATTCGGACAAGGCCCGCTTCGGCGGGTTTTGTTTTTTGCGAGGCCAATTGATTTCAGCAGGGAGATTGGAGATGAAAGCATTCTCGGTTGCCGCCGCCTGCGGCATTGTCATTGTGCTGGTCCTGACTGCCTGCTCCGGCAACTTTTCCGGGACGGCGCGTGGCCTGTTCACCGGTTACGTGACGGACAAAACGGAGGAGGAGGTCGTCGCCAAGGTCGGCAAGCCCGCTTCCATCGACGACAGCAAACCGAACACGCCGCGATGGATCTACAAGAAGAAGACCTTCGACCCGGACAATCGGAGCCTGTTCGATGACGAGACCATCCTGATCTTCCAGAAGGATGCCAGCGGGAAGTTCAAGGTCACCCAGGTGATTTTCGGCTGACCGTGTCGCTGGCGGAGGGCTCTCGGTTATACCGCGAGGTCCTTGACCAGGTAGGCGAGGTCGCTGCGCCCGGAATCGAGAATCAGCCGGCGAGTCATCTTCGGATCGAAGCGCAGCAAGTGCATGACGACCTGCATGAACCGCTCTGCATTGCCGGTTAGGTGGAGGGCCATGCCCAGCTGGTACCAGGCGTGGGGGTTCATCGGCTGAAGCGTCGCCGCCTGCTCCAGCGCCTCGGCGGCTTCGCGGTGCTGCCCGAGCCGGGCGTGGGCGAGGCCCAGGCCGTACCAGGCGCGGTCGATCCTGGGTCCCAGACGCGTCGCTTCGCGAAACTCGTGGACCGCCTTCTCGTGTTGTCCGCGCTTGTCGAGCGTATATGCCAGGTTGAAGTGGGCCACCGCGTTGCCAGGATCCGCCCGCAGCACCATCTGGAAATAAGGTTCGGCCTCGGCGAAGCGCTCTTGCAACGCCAACAGGTAGGCAATGCGGTTCGCGGACCTGAGGAAGTCCGGCTTCAAGCGCATCGCCGCGCTGTAGGTGACAATCGCTTGCGGCTTGAGCCCGAACAGTTCGAGCAAGCGGCCGCGCAGGTAATATCGCCAATGTTCCATGGAAGGTTAACGGGTTGAGCGGATGTACGAGCTTATCGTAATTCTGAAGGCGCTGACCGAGATCGCGGGCGTTGCGTTCCTCGGCCAGGGTTTGCTGTGGGTTTGGGCCGGCGCCAAGCGCGACCAGAACATCGTCTACAACCTGTTCAAGACCCTTACCTCGCCGGTGACCCGGGTTACGCGCGCGATCACCCCGCGCATCGTCCTCGACCAGCACATCGGCCTGGTGGCCTTTTTCCTGCTGATGGTGCTGTGGGTCGCGCTGACGGCGTTCAAGATCAAGCTGGTACTCGATCAGGCTGCTGCTGCTGCCGCCTGACTGCCAGAATTCGCGTCAGAGATGGCCGAGCGGCTTAAGTCGCACGCTTGGAAAGCGCGTGTACGCCAATCACGTACCGTGGGTTCGAATCCCACTCTCTTCCGCCACCAGCGCGTCCCCTACTCGGGCTGTCCGAGCGAGATGAGGCACCACTCGTGGTCGCACTTGCGGCAACGGACCTGCGAGGGCGAGATCAACCTGAAGCGCGCGTAGGCGCCGCAGGCGCCGCAAGTGGCGCGCTCGCCGAGCTGCTCGGCCTCGGTCAGGATCTTCTGGTAACGCACCAGCCCATAGATTCCGATCGCCGCCGCCGCCATTGTGACGATGACATAGGCGATCAGCCGGGGGACCGAGCCGCGGAAGCTCAGTTCCTCGATGCTGGCCGCGATTGCGATCATGCAGGCAAACCCGCTGATGAACCAGGCGTGGCCCTCGATCAGGCGGCGCTCGTACCAGCGCGCGAAGCCAAGACGGCGAATGCTGTCGGCGGGTTCCATGCAACGATGATGATCTGCCCATCGGAGGCTAATCTCAAGGCCAGTTGACTTACAATGGGCGTGGCGGCCCCCTTCGACCCCGACAATTTCAACAAGGTCGACGAAAAGGTTACGATCCTCCTGGAGAGCAAGGAAGGCAAGCTGGTCGGAATCGACGTCATTTTCAGCTGAACCGCGTGGGAATCGGCTCTTGCCGCGCATCGGGGCAGCGCGCAGGCGGACATGGATACAGAGCTGTTTATTGTCACTGTCGTAAAGGCGCTGGTCGAGCTGGCAGGCTTCTTCCTGCTGGGTCAGGGCCTGCTCTACCTGCTCGCGGGCAAGAAGCGGGAGGAGAATCTCGCTTACCAAATCCTGCGCGTGCTGACCGGTCCGGTCACCAGCTTCACCCGGCGCATCACTCCCAAGGCCGTGGTGGACCGTCATATTCCGCTGGTGGCTTTCCTCGTCCTGTTCTGGATCTGGGTGCTGGTGAGTTGGGCGAAGGGCCAGATTTGCAGCACGGTCGAAAACCGCTGCAAGTCTGACGCGAGCCCGGCAGCAACGGCAGAGCTCGGAGTCGTGTCGTACTTGCGGGCGAGCGGCGCGGATTCTCCGAGCTGACATCCCTCCGCAGCGCGGGACGAATAGCAAGCCGTGGCCGATGTCCCGCAATTGCCGGCGGACCCGACCATCGAAGCTCTGCGACGCCATGCACCTTTCGATCGCATGGACGGGCGGTCGCTGGAGTTCCTTGCGGGCAAGCTTGTGCTCGCGTATTTCGCCAAGGGCAAGCAGATAACGGCGCCCGAAGACGGCGTCTCGCGCAGGCTCTACATCGTCCAGCGCGGCCTGGTGCGCGGCGAGCATCGCGCAGGGACGGCACCTGGACCCGACGTGGTCGAATACTCCAGCGGCGAATGCTTTCCGCTCGCGGAAGTGACTGCGCGACGACCCGCCAGCCATGCCTACACGGCTGAGGAAGACACGTTTTGCTACGAGGTGCGCGCCGACGATGTCGAGGAACTGGCGCGACTGAGCACGCCGTTCCAGGAATTCTGCGCGAGCAGCGTAGGCGCGCTGCTGCAGCAGGCGCAGGCCTCGCTTCAGGCGGCGTACGCGATGCAGTCGGCGGTGCAGCAGCCGCTGATCGCTTCGCTGCGGGAGGTCCTGCGAAAGGCGCCGGTCTGCTGCTCACGGGATGCTTCCCTGCAGAGCGCTCTCGAGACCATGCAGCGGGCCAGAGTTGGCTCCATCGTCGTCGTCGACGAAGCCGCCAAGCCGCTGGGGATCTTTACCGAGCGCGATTTGCTCGGGCACGCAGCGCGCGGTGATATCGAGATGAAAAATTCCATCGAGGCGTACATGACACCGTCGCCGGTGTGCCTGCCTTCGACAGCGACCGCAGCCGACGCGGCCATGCTCATGGCGAGGATCGGAATTCGCCATGTTCCGGTCGTCGAAGAGGGTCGATTGGTAGGCGTAGTTTCCGAGCGCGACCTGTTTGCCCTGCAGCGCATGAGCATGCTTGAGATTAACCATTCGATCGACGCGGCAGCCGACCCGCAGGGTCTGCGCCAGGCGGCGACTTATGTGCACGACCTGGCAAGCAACATGATCGCCCAGGGCATGGGCGCGGAGCACGTGACCGAGCTGATTGCCGTGCTCAACGACAAACTTGTCCGACGCGTGCTCGATCTTGAATCCCGCAGGCACGATCTCGGCGGCGTGGGTCTGTGCTGGATCGGGCTGGGAAGCGAAGGTCGGCTCGAACAGACGCTTGCCACCGACCAGGACAACGGAATCATATTCTCCGGCGACTTTCCGGCCGAGGAGACGCGCGAGCGCCTGCTGCCGTTCGCGCAATCGGTGAATCGCACGCTGGATGCCTGCGGCTTCCCGCTGTGCCGGGGCGACATCATGGCGGGCAATCCGCAGTGGTGCCTGAGCCTGGAAGAGTGGCAGGAGAAATTTGACAACTGGATCCGCAATCCGCTGCCGCAGGCCCTGCTCCACTCCAGCATCTTCTTCGACTTTCGCGCGCTCTGGGGTGACGCTTCGCTCGCCGACCGCTTGCGCGGCTGGCTGATCCCGCGCGTCAAAGACAATCAGCGTTTTCTGCGGGCAATGGCGCAAAGCGCGCTGCAGTCGCGTCCTGCGCTCGGCGTATTCCGGCAAATCGCTGTGACCCGGGCGGTCGATGCCTCGGCCAGCGTCGACCTCAAGGCGCACGGCACGAGACCGTTTGTCGACGCAGCGCGCATCTACGCGCTCGCGGCAGGACTGGAACGGACCAATACGTCGGCGCGCCTGCGATTGTCGGGAGATCGGCTCGGAATGCCTCGCGAGGAAGTCGAGTCGATGGTGGCCGCGTTCCACTTCGTCTTGCTTTTCCGAATGCGCCACCAGCAATTGGCGCCCGGGAAGGATCCCAACCGGATCGATCCGGAGTCCCTGAATGACATCGATCGCCGCATTCTGAAGGAGACGTTCAGGCAGGCACGCACGCTGCAGCGCAGGCTCTCGCTCGACTTTCAGCTGTGAGCTTAATCGGGCGATGGCTGGTCAGGGCGCGCCTGCCGGCGCCCCGGCGCCGCCGCCTCGGCAGCTGGCGGGCGCTCCCCGAGCCCGATGACGAGTCTGTGCACTCGGTCGCGCGTCTCGTCGTCGTCGACGTGGAATCGAGCGGATTGAACGTGTACCGCGACCGGCTGATCGCGGTAGGCGCCATCGCCATCCGCGAATCGCGGATCGCATTGGGAGAGAGCTTCCGCGCGGTGCTCCGACAGGAAAGAGCAAGCGACGACGAGAATATTCTCGTGCATCGCAT
>JBGPTG010000208.1:0-6474 GCA_041490545.1 Gammaproteobacteria bacterium | reverse complement strand
CTTGAGCGCGATCTCCACGGCCGCAGAACCGTCGGAGGCAAAAAAACAGTGGCCGAGCCCTCCGGGTGCCAGCCGCCCCAGCCGCTCTGCGAGCTGTACCGCCGGCTCGTGGGTGAACCCGGCCAGCATCACGTGCTCCAGTGATTCGAGCTGGTTGCGGAGTGCCGCATTGATGCGCGGGTTTCCATGCCCGAGCAGGTTGACCCACCACGAACTGATCGCATCCAGGATGCGGTTTCCGTCGAAATCATAGAGCCAGACACCTTCTGCCCGGCTGACGGGCACGAGCGGCAGGGTCTCGTGATGCTTCATCTGCGTGCACGGATGCCATACGGCGCGCAGGCTGCGCTCGCGCATCTTCGCGCCAGCGCTCACGCCCGCGCCTCCGCCAACGGAGCCAGCGACAGGAATTCGGCAACCGGCAGCGGATCCGCATCCGGCAGATAGGGAACCACGCCGAGGAGCGGCGACCCCAGGCGCGTTTCCAGGGCGCGGATGTTTGCCTCCAGTTCGGCAAATCCGGAAAAAGCGCAGTTCGCCACCCAGCCCGCGCAACGCAGCCCGCTCGCGTCGATCTGCCGCCGCGTGAGCAAGGCGTGATTCAGGCAGCCGAGCCGCATGCCTACCACCAGGATCAGCGGCAGACCGAGACGCGCCGCGAGATCGGCGGAGGTCTGGTGTTCGTTCAACGGCACGAGCAATCCGCCCACGCCTTCGACGATCACGACATCGGCGCGTCGCGCCAGCTCGGAATAGGCCGCGGCGATGCGATCGAGGTCGATCCGGATGCCGGCGCGCTCCGCGGCGAGGTGCGGAGCGATGGCGGGCTCGAACGCGTAGGGATTTGCCAGGCCTGGTTCAACGGGCACAGTGCTCGCCCTCCGCAGCGCCTCGACATCCGCGCAGCGCCCTCGCTCGCAACCCGTCGCGACCGGCTTCATGCCGGTCACCGTCCTGCCCGCGGCCGCAAAACCCCGCAGCAGGGCGCACGCGATCAGCGTTTTTCCCACCCCGGTATCGGTGCCCGTCACGAAAAATCCCTGCGCCATGCGCCTGTCCCGGCTCAGGCGTGGACGGGCGCGGTCCTCGAGCACGTCGCCCGAAGCTCTTCGGCGAGACGCGCGACATCCTCCAGGCTGTGCGCCGCTGACAGCGAGATCCTCAGCCGCGCGGTCCCCTCGGGAACCGTGGGCGGACGAATCGCCGGCACCAGGATGCCGCGCTCGCGCAGAGCCGTGCTTGCGGCAAGGCAGCGACCGTTGTCGCCGAGAATCAGAGGTTGTATCGGAGATCCCGAATCCGCAAGCCGCACATCGGTTCCGTGCAGCTGCGCCCGGAGCGCCGCGATCAATTGCGTCAGCCGCTCGCGACGCCAGTTCTCGTTGCGAATGATTTCCAGGCTGGCTTCGACTGCCGCCGCGAGAGGAGCGGGGCTGGCTGTCGTGTACATATAGGTGCGCGCGCGCTGCAGCACCGATTCCACCACCTCGGCGACGCCCGCGACGAACGCGCCCGCCACGCCGGCCGCCTTGCCCAGCGTGCCAACGTAGACAATGCGCCGGGAGTCGAGACCGAAACTCGCCGGAGACCCGCGTCCGCCCGGTCCCATGACGCCAAAACCGTGCGCATCGTCGACCATGAGCAGCGCGTCGTGCCGCTCGCAAAGGTCGAGGATACCGGGCAGCGGGGCGACGTCTCCATCCATGCTGAAGACGCCGTCGGTCACGACCAGCTTCAGGTTTGCCTTGGACCTCGACATTGCTTCGCCAAGGAAATCGAGATCGACGTGCGGATAGCGCACGATCTGCGCGCGCGAAAGACGCACGCCATCGATCAGCGAAGCGTGATTAAGGCTGTCGGAAAATACAGCGGCGTCGGCTCCGGCAAGCGCGGTGATCGTGCCGATGTTCGCCTGGTAGCCGGTAGAGAACAGCAATGCGCGCGGTGCGCCGACGAACTCTGCCAGCTTCTCTTCCAGCCGCGCATGCGGGAGAGCATGCCCAGTAAGCAGGTGCGATGCGCCCTCTCCCACGCCGAATCTTTGGGCTGCGTCCGTCAGCGCCTTGGCGATGCGCGGGTCGCACGCCAGCCCGAGATAGTCGTTACTGCAGAAGGCCAGGTATTCGCGACCCTCGATCCGGATGTGCGGCCCCTGTCCGCTTTCGCGCACCAGCCGCCGACGCAGGAGACCCTTCCGGCCCAACTCGGCGAGCTGATCTGCAAGGTGCCGAAAGATCAATGCGCGCTCGCGTTCCGGACGTTCCGGCTCAGTCCCGGGTCTTGAGCCCGGCGAGCGCCTTGTCGCGCCACATCGGCCAGGCGCGTGCGTAATCCTGCACCGGAACCGAAGCCTGCACTTCCGCTTTGTCGAGGTACGCAATCTTTCCGCGAGGACCCGCGATGAGCAGGGCCTGAAGTTGCATTCGGGCGCTCAGTTCCAGATAGACGCTGCGGCCGACGGCGCGCGGAAGGCTTTCTCCCACCGTCACGGAGCCATGCCCCCGCATCAACGCCGCCGGGCACTTTCCCAGCGTCTTGGCAAGCGCCCGCCCCAGAGCGGGCGTCTTGACCAGCAGGTCCGTGCCTTTCTGGAACTTTCGAATCTCGAAGTTCGGCACGCCCAGGCCGACGAAGGCCGCCATGTGGAACAGGGGCTGCATCCCGACCATGGTGACGCTGAAAGGAACCACCGAGGGAGAGTGGTTGTGCACCACCGCGTTCACTTCAGGGCGCGCCTTGAAAATCTCCCCGTGGATGAAGCGCTCGCGTACCGATTCACGCCCGCGCGCATCGACCGGATTGCTGTCGAGGTCGTATTCGAGAATGTCTTGAGCGACCACCGTTTCAGGCGCGATCGACCGTGCAAGGAAATAGCGATTCGGGTCGCGATCCGAGCGCACGCTCACGTGGCCGTAGGCATCGATGACGCCGTGCTCGGCGAGAACGCGGTTGGCGGCCACCAGGTCTTCTATGAGGCTCATTGCTGCAGGTCCCCTTCTTCGGTTGAATGGATGTGAGGCGCTTCAGTCCGCCTTGATGCCAGCCGCTGCAACGACGCGTGCCCAGCGCGCCAGCTCCCTGCCCACGAGTTCGCCGAAGCGTTCGGGCGTACCGCCGGCGGCGTTCATCCCCTGCTTCCGGAGAAGTTCGCGCACGTCGGCGCGCCTGAGCAAGGCGTTCATCTCGGCGTTCAGTTTTGCGATGATCGCCGCCGGCGTACCGACGGGCGCAAATACTCCATACCAGGTCTCGACTTCCAGATCCGTCAGACCCAGTTCACGCAGGGTCGGCACGTCGGAAAACGCCGGCGAGCGCTCCCCGCTCATCACCGCGAGCATGCGCAGTTTTCCGCTCTGAACGAAGGGAGCGGCGGTCTGTAGCGAGACGATCATCGCCTGCACATGTCCGCCGACGAGGTCTGCCAGCGCGCCGCCCGATCCCTTGTAGGGTACGTGCACCAGATCGACCCCGGCGTCGAGTTTGAGCAACTCCATCGCAAGATGCTGGGGACCACCGCTTCCCGGCGACGAATAGTAGTACTTGCCAGGCTGGCTGCGCGCGAGTTCCAGGAATTCGCGCATGCTCTTCGCCGGCAGGCCCGGCGTGACGATCACCGCCATGGAACTCGTGGCGAGCAGAATCACCGGCGTGAAGCTCTTCACTGGATCGAACGGCAGCCGAAGATTCAGCGCTGGGTTGGTGCCGAAAGACGTCGCGGTGCAGAGCAGCGTGTAACCGTCCGGGGCAGCCTTGGCGACGAATTCGGTGCCGATGTTGCCCGAAGCGCCGGCGCGGTTGTCGCTGACGACGCCGACCTTCCAGCGCTCGGCGAGCAGCGGGCCGAGAATCCGCGAAAGAATGTCCGCGCCGGTGCCGGGCGTGTACGGAATCACCACCTGGATGGTGCGGCTCGGCCAGGTCGTGTATTCCTGCGCCGCGGCGGAACCGCAAGCGAAAAACAGGCCCATCAGCACTCGTGCGGCAAGGCGGCGGTATGCGCTTTGTTGTGAGGAGGTCATCGATGCGTTCCGTTCATTCGGTCACATGAGGTCGAGCTGAGCCATTATGCCCAAGCGGCCGACTTCCGTGTGCAGCGCAGTCCAGCTCCCGATGTGTCGCGTTCTCCGCGGTCGCGTTGACCGGCTCTCGTCGAGGAACTAGAATACGCGCCGTCCACACGGTCCGGCTGTCTTCGCCGGATACCTCGATTCCCCGATAGCTCAGCTGGTAGAGCGACGGACTGTTAATCCGCAGGTCCCAGGTTCGAGCCCTGGTCGGGGAGCCACTACCGCCGTCACGCAAAGCGCACTTCAAGGGCCTCCTCTCGGACCCGCGGCCTGCTCGGCGATCTGTCCGCGACACAGAGCCGGTTGCGCCTGATCCCAGTGAAGCCGTAATTTCGCCTACCCGCGTTTCCGGTGCAGGTTCAAACCCGGTCAAGGGGCAATGACAATGGAATTAAATACAATGACAACGGAATAATGCCCTCCTCTGTGGCCTGTGGTTTGGGAGTATAGTCTTCAAAAAAGCACGCCATAAATCCACATTCTTCCAAACGACAATCCGAAAGGACGGGCCATGAACGCATCTGTAGATATCGCAGCAATCGCAGGACTTTTCCATAGAAAATACCGTCAGATCGAGGTTCGCTTCGACCCGGAGAACGCAGTCGCATGGACGTACATGAACCCGTCCGGCGTACCGTGCTTCAGCCTGGACCTGCTCAACGAGCTGCGCGCTCACGACGCCGCCATAGAATCCAGCGGCGGCTGCCTGCTGCACAACGGTGAGCTCCGCCAGATCCGCTACTACGTGGCAGCCTCCAAGGTGGACAACGTGTTCAGTCTGGGGGGAGATCTGGCGCTGTTCGTCCAGCTGGTCCAGTCCCAGGATCGAGACTCGCTGATGCACTACGCCAAGCTCTGCATCGACAACATGTATCCGCGCCTGTGCGGCTATAACAGCCCGATGACCACTATCTCACTGGTCCAGGGCGAAGCGCTGGGCGGCGGGTTCGAGATCGCGCTCTCCTCGAATGTGATCATCGCCGAGCGCCGGGCGCGCATGGGAATGCCCGAAATCCTCTTCAATCTCTTTCCGGGCATGGGCGCCTACAGCCTGCTTAGCCGGCGCGTCGGAATGAAGCGGGCCGAGGAAATGATACTGTCCGGCCGTGTCTACTCTGCCGAAGAACTGCACGGGATGGGGATCGTGGATCTGCTTGCCGAAGACGGTCGCGGGGAGACCGCCGTGCTCGAATTCATCGAGCGCCACGACCGGCACCGCAATGGCATGCAGGCTATGTTCAGCTGCCGCCAGCATTCCCACCCCATCAGCTACCAGGAGCTGCTGAACATCACCCACCTCTGGGTGGAGGCTGCGCTCCGTCTCGAAGACAAGGATCTCAAGATGATGAGCCGACTGGCCCGCTCACAAATCAGGCGCATCGGCGGCAACGCGCCTGTGGAAGGGCAGGCAGACTGGGCGTCGGAGAAAATTCGGCAATTGGCTATGTGAGCTCTACCCACGCCACCGCCCGTCGGCCTGCTCGCCGCGTCCCGCCCGCTCCCGCACGGGGCGGGACGCCCGTGCAAAGTTTTTGTTCAGGGGCTAGTTACGAAACGCCTTGAACAGCAGGCTCGCGTTGGTCCCGCCGAATCCGAAGCTGTTCGACAGTATGGTTTCGATCTTCGTGGCGGTCGCGGTGGTCACGAGGGGGAGGCCGGCGAAATCCGGATCCAGGGATTCAATGTTGATGGTCGGCGCGACGAATTGGTGCTCGAGCATACCGACGCAGAAGATCGTTTCCAGCGCCCCCGCAGCACCCAGTGGATGACCGGTCATCGATTTCGTCGATGAAAACGGCGGCAGCCTGCCACTAAACGCTTCCCGCATTGCGACGACTTCGGCCAGGTCGCCCTTGATCGTCGCGGTGCCGTGTGTCTTGACGGCGCCGACCTCGCCCGGCGTCAGGCCGCCGCTCCGAATAGCTGCGAGCATGCACGCGGCAGCCTGCCTGCCCGTGGGGTCGGGCATGACCATGTCGAAACCGTCCGATGTTGCGCCGAATCCGATGATCTCCGCGCGCACCCGGGCGCCGCGCGCCCTGGCCTGGTCGAGCGCTTCCAGAACGACGATCCCAGCCCCCCCGCCCACGACGAAACCGTCCCGAGCGACGTCGTAGGGACGCGAGGCTTGTTCCGGCCGATCGTTGTACTTCGTAGCCAGCGCCAACCTCAACGCCTGAAACGCCGACGCGATGAGAGGGTGCACTTCCTCCCCGCCTCCCGCGATAGCGCGATCGATAATGCCTCCACGGATGAGCTCAAACGCGGTCCCGATCCCGTGAGAAGACGTGGAGCACGCAGAGCTGATCGAGTAGCTGCGCCCGTGGATCCTGAGCAGGTTGGCCACTGCTGCGCTCGATGCGCTGGCCATGCTCTTCAGAACCGTAAATGGACTGAGCCTGCCAAT
>JBGPTG010000207.1:0-6570 GCA_041490545.1 Gammaproteobacteria bacterium | reverse complement strand
TCGCAGCTACTCATTTCGCCGCACAGCGGCCGCGCGCGATGGCGGTCGCCAACCGGACCCTGGAGCGTGCCCAGGCGCTGGCGCAGCGATTCGGCGCCGAATCGTTCGAACTGCGCGACCTGCCCGAACGTCTTCCCGAGTTCGACATCGTGGTTTCCTGCACCGCGAGTTCGCTGCCGATCATCGGCAAGGGCACCATGGAGCGGACCATACGGGCCCGGCGGCACCGGCCGATGTTCATGGTCGATCTGGCCGTTCCGAGGGACATCGAGGCCGAGGTCGCGGCGATGGACGACGTGTTCCTGTATACGGTGGACGATCTCGCCGCGATGGTGCGCGAGGGCGTCGACTCGCGCCAGTCGGCGGTGGCCCAGGCGGAAGCCATCATCGAGTCCCAGGTGGGCTCGTTTCTGCACTGGATGGATTCCCGCGAGATGGTGCCGCTCATCCGGCAGCTGCGCGAGTCCGCCGAAGACGCGCGGCGCGGGGAAGTGGAGCGCGCGGCGCGGCTGCTTGCACGCGGCGACGACCCCAAAGCCGTCCTCGAAGCGCTGTCGCACGGACTTACCAACAAGCTCCTGCACGCCCCCACTCAGGCACTCAACCAGGGCGCGAGCGACGATGCGCTCAAGGCGCTCGTCGCCCGGTTGTATCGCCTGCGCTCGCACGACTAGTTCAAGCGCGCGGTTCTGCGGTTATGAAGTCAAGCATTGCGGCAAAGCTCGATCAGGCGCGCCAGCGCCTGGGCGACCTCAATGCGCTTCTGTCCTCGGAAAACGCGACCCGCGACATGGATCAGTACCGTAGGTTGTCGCGGGAGCACGCCGAGCTCGAGCCGGTCGTCGAGTTGTTCAACAAGTACCGCGAGACCGAGCAGCACGTCGCAGACGCGCAGGCGCTGCTCGCCGATCCGGAAATGAAGAGCTACGCGGAAAGCGAAGTGAAGGTCGGTCTGGAACGCATGGCGGCCCTCGAAGGCGCGCTGCAGGAACGGCTCCTCCCAAAGGACCCGAACGACGAGCGCAACATTTTTATCGAAATCCGCGCCGGCACGGGAGGCGACGAGTCCGCGCTTTTTGCGGGCGACCTGTTCCGCATGTACGCGCGCTTTGCCGAACGCCAGCGCTGGCAGGTCGAGGTGATATCGGAATCCCCGGGCGACGCAGGCGGATACAAGGAAATCATCGCGCGCATCATCGGGCAGGGCGCCTACTCCAAGCTCAAGTTCGAGTCCGGAGGCCATCGTGTGCAGCGCGTGCCGGCCACCGAAACTCAAGGGCGCATCCATACCTCCGCCTGCACGGTGGCGATCCTTCCGGAAGCCGACGTGGTCGGCGACGTCGTGCTCAATCCTGCCGAGATGCGCATCGACACGTTCCGCGCCTCGGGCGCGGGAGGCCAGCATGTAAACAAGACCGACTCGGCGGTGCGGATTACGCATCTCCCCACCGGAATCGTCGTCGAATGCCAGGACGGGCGCTCGCAGCATAAGAACAAGGAAAAGGCGCTGGCGGTGCTGGCGGCGCGGATCAAGGACAAGCAAAGGCGCGAACAGCAGGCCAAGGAGGCGGCAACCCGCAAGTCCCTCATCGGTTCGGGCGACCGCTCCGAACGCATCCGTACCTTCAATTTTCCGCAGGGACGCGTCACCGACCACCGCATCGGCCTCACGCTCTACAAGATCGCGGCCATCATGGACGGGGATCTTTCCGAACTGACGCAGGCGCTGCTTGCCGAGCATCAGACCGAGCAGCTCGCGGCGCTCGCCGAGGACGCCAAGGCGACCTGAGGCGTGCGCGCGGTCGAAGCCGACGCCAGCATCGGCAGCCTCTTGCGCGCCTCGGGGCTGCCTCGCGCTGAAGCTGAACTGCTGCTGGGTCGGCTGCTCGCGCGCGAGCGGGCTTATCTGATCGCCCACCCGGAGCAGCCGGTCGAGCCCACCGTGGCCGGGAAGGCAGCCGCTTGGTTCGAGCGGCGGCGTTGCGGTGAGCCGATTGCGTACATCACGGGCTGGCGCGAGTTCTACGGAATCCCCCTGCGCGTCACGCCGAACGTGTTGATCCCGCGGCCGGAAACCGAGTGCCTGGTCGACATCGTTCTCGAGCGCATGCCTGCCGCGGAACCGGCGCGCGTCCTCGAACTTGGAACCGGGAGCGGCGCCATCGCCCTGGCGCTTGCAGGCGCGCGCCCCGACTGGCGCATCATCGCCACCGATATCTCGCAGGCCGCGCTGGAGGTCGCGCGGGAAAATGCGCGTCGTTGCGCGGCCCGGGTCGAGTTCCTGCGGAGCGACTGGTTCGATGCAATCGAGCCGGCGAGGTTCGATCTGATCGTGTCCAATCCGCCGTACATCGTGGACGCGGACGCGCACCTGCAGCTGGGGGACGTACGCTTCGAACCGCGCCTCGCCCTGGTGGGTGGCGAGAGCGGCATGGAGTGCATTGAAGCCATCGCGACGCAGGCGCGGGATAGAATTCTCTCCGGCGGCTGGCTGATCCTGGAACACGGATACGACCAGGGCGAGCGCTGTCTCGTGCTATTGCGCGGCCTCGGTTACACGCAGGTCGATGATGTCGCGGATCTCGCCGGGATCGCGCGGGTGTGCGCTGGCCGCTGGCGTGGTTGACCGCACCCGCGGCGAGCAGCTAGACTTCCCGCTCAGAATCTTCCGAATTGAGGCTGGCATGGACGTCAAGGAACGCATCAGGACTCAGGTGACCGGGCACCCGGTCGTGCTGTACATGAAGGGCACGCCGCAGGCTCCGCAGTGCGGGTTCTCGGCGAACGCGGTGCAGATTCTCCAGGCATGCGGCATCACCGACATGGTGACTGTCAACGTGCTCGAGGACGCCGATGTGCGCCAGGGCATCAAGGACTACGCCAACTGGCCGACGATCCCGCAGCTCTACGTCAAGGGCGAGTTCGTCGGCGGCTCGGACATCATCGGCGAGATGTATCAGTCCGGAGAGTTGCAGAAGCTCCTCGCGGGCTAGGGAAGATCTGATTGACGTCATGCCCGCGAAAGCGGGCATCCGGCAAGCGGCTGAAATTCCTGGATTCCCGCTTACGCGGGAATGACGAAATCAGGGGTTGTTCAGAGCTTCTCCAGGGGTTCAGGGCGGTCTGCCCTAGCCTGCTTCGGCGAGAAGCACTTCCATCATCCGTTCCGCCTGCCCCGCGTACGCGCCGCCGAAGATGTTGGCGTGATTGAGGACGTGGTAAAGGTTGTAGAGCGTCTTCCTCACGGAGTAACCGGGTGCCAGCGGCGCGGCCTCCCGGTACGCCGAATAAAAGGACGGCGGGAAGCCGCCGAAGAGTTCGGTCATCGCGACATCGGCTTCGTGGTCTCCGCAATAGACGGCGGGATCGAAGAGCACCGGCGTCCCGTCGGCCAGGAATCCCGAGTTTCCGCCCCACAGGTCGCCGTGCAGCAGCGCCGCCGGCATATGTCCGCCAAGCAATTCCGGTACCGCGGCGACCAGGCGCTCGCCTTTTTGCGCCAAGGTCCTGCCGAGGCGGTTGCGTCCGGCCAACTCCAGTTGTGGCACGAGCCGCGTCTCTCCCCAGAAATCGGCCCAGGATCCGCACCGGCGATTGCGCTGGGGTGGAGGCGCCGATGTAGTTGTCACGATGCCAGCCGTAGTGTTTGTAGTGCACCGAGTGGACCGCGACAAGCGCTCGTGCCAGCGCGGCGGGGTCGCCCGTCCGCCCGAGATCCAGGTATTCGAGCACCAGGAACGCCTGCGCCCCGGCGACGCCGCGGCAGAGCGGCGACGGGACGCGCACGCCGGCCGCCGCGAGTGCCGCGAGGCCGTCCGCCTCGGCGGCAAAGTTATCCTCCTGTGAGACATCGTTGATCTTGACGAAGTAGCGACTGCCACCGCCTTCGAGGATCCAGGCCCGATGACTGCATCCTCCCGATGCGGCAGCGGCGCGCTCCATGCGGAAAGGGCGGTCCGCTGCGGAGATCGCCGCTTCGATGGCGGCTGCGAGTTCCGTGGATCCGATCATGCAACCGCCGCGACGGCGGCGAGGCTATATCGCGGTGAGGCGGGCGTTCGCCAGCGTAAGGCGCTCGACGAGAATCGCCATGAAGGCGCGATCGAAGCTGTGCCGGCAGGCATCCGAGGCGCGATCCAGGTTTTCGGCACGGATCCTGACGATGCGCGCGCTGCTGATCGACGCGACGTCGGCGGTGCGTTCCCGCCCGTTGCGGGAAAGATAGGCCATCTCGCCGAAGCACTCGCCCGGCGTGAGGACGTTGAGGAGCTTCTTCTTCTTGGTCACCTTGATTTCTCCCGAGGCGAGTATGCAGAAGAAATCGCCCTGGACGCCGTCTTCCATGACCACGGTGTTGGCAGGCAGATCGACCCACTGGGAAATCCGCAGCACCTCCCAGAGCTCGGCGTCCGAGAACCCGGCGAAGAAGGGCATGGCGCGCAGCGTGTTGAATTTTTCGGTGTCGGCGACATCCTGCCCTTGCGCGTCCCGCTGTACGCTGCGAAAGGCGTCGGCGAGATCCAGGGAGAATTCCTCCCAGGTCTGGTAGCGCCGCTCCAGTTCCTTTTCCATCGCCCGCTTCACGATCCGGTCGAGCGAAGGCGGGATATCCTTGCGAAGCGAAGAAGGCGGCTGGGGTTCGACGTTGGTGATCTGATACATCATGGAATAGTTGTTCGTCGCGATGAAAGGCAGAACACCCGTGAGTACCTGGTACATGACCACGCCGAGCGAATAGATGTCGGTCTGGTGGTTGAGGGTGTGCTCCTTGATCTGTTGCGGCGACATGTAGGCGGGCGAGCCGATTCCGCTTACCTGCGTCTGGTCGGAGCTCGCCATCAGCGCAGCCCCGAAATCGGAAATCTTGATGTCGGTCGGTCCCGATAGGAGCAGGTTGGCCGGCTTGATGTCGCGATGCGTGACCCCGAGCTTGTTGGCGAACCCGAGTGCCCGCGTGCACTTGAATACGATCTCGACGATCTTCTCGAGCGGAAGCAGCTTGTCCTTGCTGCAGAACTGCTCGAGCGTGCCGCCCGGGACGTACTCCATGACGATGTAGCTCATCTTGGGCGCGACCACCGCGTCGAATATCTGCACGATGTGCGGGTGCTGCAGTTTCCCGGCGAGCGAGGCCTCGGTGACGAAGAGCCGTTTGTGCAGCCTCGCCGAGTCACCGGTGTCCTTGAGGCGGTCTTCGAAGACGACCTTCACCGCGACATCCCGGTTTCCGAACGGATCGTGGCACAGGTAGACTTCGCTGGTCGCGCCCTCGCCGATCTTTTTCCTGACTTCGTACTTGCCGATCTGTTCCATGGTTCGCAGTTGTTCAGGCGCCGCGACGCGGTGCGGCCGGGCGCAGCCGCCCGTGCACGGAGCGATCGCGGAGCACGTTCAGGAGCGCAGTGCCTTGCGTGCGCGCCTGATTGCGGCGCGCACCTGCGAGGGCGCCGTTCCGCCGAAGTGGGCACGGGCGGCGATCGAACCCTCGAGGGTAAGGACCGCGTGGATGTCCTTGCCGATCTTGGGCGAGAAGCGGCGCAACGCCGCGAGCGGCAGCTGCGCGAGTTTCAGCTTCGAGTCTTCGGCAAACCGCACCGCCTGGGCAGCCGCCTCGTGCGCGTCGCGGAACGGCAGTCCCTTGCGCACCAGGTAGTCGGCGAGATCGGTCGCGGTGGAAAAGCCCTCGTCCGCCGCCGCCCGCATGGCCGCAGCATTGACGCGCAGGCCACCGACCAGCTCGACGAAAACAGCCAGGGTATTGCGAAGCGTGTCGGCCGCGTCGAAGAGCGGTTCCTTGTCCTCCTGATTGTCCTTGTTGTAGGCGAGAGGCTGTCCCTTCATCAGCGTCAGCAGCGCGACGAGATCCCCGACGACCCTGCCGGTCTTGCCGCGCGCGAGTTCGGGCACGTCGGGATTCTTCTTCTGCGGCATGATCGACGACCCCGTGCAGAAGCGGTCCGGAAGGCTGACGAAGCCGAAACGGAGATTGGTCCAGAGCACCAGCTCCTCGCAGAAACGCGACACGTGGACCATGGCGAGGGCTGCGCATGCACAGAACTCGATGGCAAAGTCCCGGTCCGACACGGCGTCGAGCGAATTCCCGCTGGGCGCATCGAATCCCAGCTCGCGCGCGACCCGCGCGCGATCGATGGGAAAGGAGGTTCCGGCGAGCGCAGCGGCTCCCAGCGGAAGCTGGTTGAGACGCCTGCGGCAGTCTGCAAAGCGCGAGCGATCGCGCTCCAGCATCTCGAAATACGCGAGCAGGTGGTGGCCGAACGTCACGGGTTGGGCCACCTGCAGGTGGGTGAAACCCGGCATCGCCGTGCCGGTGTGCTTTTCCGCCTGGTCGAGCAGCCTGCGCTGCAGGGCCTTCAGGAGGTCGCGAATTTCGTCCAGGGCATCGCGCAGCCACAATCTCAGGTCGGTCGCCACCTGGTCGTTGCGCGAGCGCCCCGTGTGCAGGCGTTTGCCGGCCTCGCCCACCAGCGCGATCAGCCTTCGCTCGATGTTGACGTGGACATCCTCGGCGTCGAGCGACCAGCGGAATTTCCCGGAGGCGATCTCCCTGGA
>JBGPTG010000206.1:0-6572 GCA_041490545.1 Gammaproteobacteria bacterium | reverse complement strand
CTGCGTCATTTCATGCCCTGATAAGCGTATCCAGGCCGATGTCCACCGCGGGGGCCGATTGCGTGATGCGCCCCACCGAGATGAAGTCCACGCCGGTCTCGGCGATGGCGCGGATGGTTTCGAGGCGCACGCCGCCCGACGCTTCGAGCGGAACGCGACCACTGGCGAGCGCCACCGCCCTGCGCAAATCCCCGACGCTCATGTTGTCGAGCAGGATCATGTCGGCCCCGGCGGCAAGCGCCTCGCCGAGCTGCTCGAGCGTATCGCACTCGACCTCGATTTTCGTCAACACCGGCACGCCGGCCCTCGCCCGCTGCACCGCTGCCAGGATCGAGCCGCACACGCTGATGTGGTTGTCCTTGATGAGAACTCCATCGTCCAGGCGCAGGCGATGGTTGCGCGCGCCGCCCATCTGCGCCGCGTGCTTCTCGAGCGCGCGCAGGCCCGGCGTGGTCTTGCGCGTATCGAGCAGCACCGCGCGCGTGCCCGCGATGCGCGCGACGTACTGCGCGGTAAGTGTGGCGATTCCCGAAAGATGCTGCAGGAAATTCAGCGCCGTGCGCTCGACGGCGAGCAGCCCGCGCGCGGCGCCTTCGACCTTCCCCATGGCGCCACCGGCCTTGACGCGCTCGCCGTCGGCGACATTCAGCTCGATGCTGCACCCGGGCTCGCGGCGCCGGAACACGCGCGCCGCGACCTCGATCCCGGCGACGACGATATCCTCGCGGGCGTTGAGCGCGAGCGTCGCCCGCGCGCCCGCGGGGATCACCAATTCCGAGGTGAGGTCGCAGAAGCCGACATCCTCGGCGATGGCGCGCTCGATCAGGCCGTCGACGATGAGGGGATCGATCATGGTTCGCGCGCCGCCGCAGCGGCGGCGCCGGCGCGCAATTCTCCTGGAGACTTCACGGGGAATTATCGGCCTTCGGGAAACCCGCGGCAAGCTGCTGCTATAATGCGCGCTTTTTCCGGCCCGGAAAAGGCTCGAGGCATGAGCGCGAACGAAAACCAGGCTCACGATTCCTTCATCAAGACTCCCCGGCAGCTCGTCGCCGTGGTGGTGCTGTCGTTCGTCGTTCCCATCATCCTGGTGGTGCTGCTGTCGCAGCTCGCATCCAGCGGTCAGGTCTACGACCGCAACAGCCTGGCGATGTCCGCGGAGGCGATCGCGAAGCGCATCGGCCCCGTCGCCGACGCTGGCGTGGAGGCCGGGAGTGCGGGCGGCAGCGCCGCGAAATCCGGCGAGGAAATCTACAAGACGGTGTGCACGGCGTGCCACGCCACCGGGGTCCTGAAGGCGCCGAAATTGGGCAACCGGCGCGACTGGGCGCCGCGCTACGCCCATGGACAGAAGGCGCTGGTGCTGACCGCGATCAAGGGAGCCGGAGCGATGCCCCCGCGCGGCGGCGCCGCCGGGCTCTCCGACGCGGAAGTGGAGCGCGCGGTGATCTATATGGCGAACGCGGCGGGGGCGAAGTTCCGGGAACCAGCCGCTGCGGCGAGTGCGGCCTCGCCGGGAGTGAAGGCCGCCGCGGCTTCCGTCGACGGCAAGAAAGTCTACGAGACCACCTGCGTCGCCTGCCATGCTGCAGGAGTCGCGAACGCGCCGAAGTTCGGCGACAAGGCGGCCTGGGCCATGCACCTCATGCACGGCGTCGAGCACCTGCACGAAAACGCGCTCAAGGGCATTCGCGCGATGCCACCCAAGGGGGGCAACCTCACGCTGTCGGACGCCGAAGTCAGGGCGGCGGTCGACTACATGGTCGGCGCGGTGAAATAGCGCGGCGCGCGACCGGGCCAGCCGCTCCCTTTTCGCCGCGGCGACATTCATGATCGATCACCTCGATCACCTGGTCCTGACCACGGCGCACACCGAGGAGTGCGTGGATTTCTACACCCGAGTGCTCGGCATGAAGTTGGAGCGATTCGGCGCGGGACGCATGGCGCTCAAGTTCGGCAAGCAGAAAATCAATCTCCACGAAAAAGGAAAAGAGTTCGAGCCCAAAGCGACGCTCGCCGCCCCGGGGACGCTCGACATCTGCTTCATCGCGGCGGTGCCGCTCAAAGACGTGATCGCTCGCCTTGCCGCGTGCAATGTGCCTATCATAGAGGGACCGGTGATGAAGACCGGAGCGCAGGGACCGATCCGCTCGGTGTACGTACGCGATCCGGACGGCAACCTGGTGGAGATTTCAGAGCAGGCCGTTTGAGCCTGCATGTCAACCGGAGGGAAGACCATGAAGCTCGTCCAATTCGCTGGAGCAGTAATCGCGTTCGCGTTCTTCACCGGAGCGCAGGCGCAGCAGACCATCGTCATCAAGTTCAGCCACGTCGTCACCGACGACACGCCCAAGGGCAAGGGCGCGATCCGCTTCAAGCAGCTCGCCGAAGCGAAGACCAAGGGACGCGTCAAGGTCGAGATCTACCCGAACAGCCAGCTGTACAAGGACCGCGAGGAACTCGAGGCGCTGCAACTCGGCGCGGTGCAGATGCTCGCGCCCTCGGTGTCGAAATTTGGGCCGCTGGGCGTGCGCAAGTTCGAGGTGTTCGATCTGCCTTATATGTTCGCCGACAACAAGTCCCTCGAACAGGTTGCCGAGGGCCCGGTCGGCAAGGGGCTGTTCCAGCTGCTCGAGCCGAAGGGCATCGTCGGGCTCGCCTACTGGTTCAACGGCTTCAAGGAATTCACCGCCAACAAGCCGCTCAGGAAGCTCGATGATTTCAAGGGCCTGAAGATCCGCATACAGTCCTCGAAGATACTCGAAGGCGAGATCAAGGCCTTCGGCGCGATCCCGCAGGTGATGGCATTCTCCGAGGTCTACACGGCGCTGCAGCAGGGCGTGGTCGACGGCGAGGAGAACACCGCCTCGAACAAGTACACGCAGAAAATGCACGAGGTGCAGAAGCACATGACCCTGTCCGACCACGGCGTAGTCATGTACGCAGTCGTCGTCAACAAGAAATTCTGGGACGGCCTGCCGGCGGACATCCGCAAGACCCTGGACGAAGTCATGGCCGAATCGACCAAGTACGTGTGGGACATCGCGCAGAAGGAAAACGACGACGCGCTGGCGAAGATCAAGGCGGCCAGGACGACCGAGGTCTACGTGCTGCCCCCGGCGGAGAAGGCGGCGTGGCGCAAGGCGATGCTGCCGCTCTACCAGGAGTACGAAGGAGTCGTCGGCAAGGACACGCTGCAGGCGATCGAAAAAACGGTCGCGCAATCGGCGACGAAGAAGTAACCCGGTCTCGCGTCGCCTGACGCGGCAGGACGCCGCGCGGCGTCCTCATGGGCACGTTCAACCGCGTCCTCGACCATCTCGAAGAATGGCTCGTCGCGAGCTTCATGGCGCTCGCGACCGTCGTCATTTTCACTTCGGTTTTGTATCGCTACACCGCCGACATCGCCTGGGTGTGGAATTACACCCGGCACATCAACCTGACCTGGGCGCAGGAGCTGTGCATTTACCTCTTCATCTGGATGGCGAAGTTCGGTGCGGCCTACGGGGTGCGCACCGGCATTCACGTCGGCGTTGACGTCCTGGTGCGGCTGCTTGCGCCGCCCAAGCGGCGCTTCTGGGTTACCTTCGATCTCCTCGCCGGCGCGTTTTTCACCGGGGTGATCGCCATTCTCGGCGGAATGTTCGTGTGGCGCATGGTTGGCACCGGGCAGGTCTCGCCCGACCTCGAGCTGCCGATGTGGGTGGTCTATCTCGCGGTGCCGCTCGGCTCGTCGCTGATGTGCTATCGCTTCCTGCAAGTCGCATGGCGCTTCCGCCGCACCGGCGAGCTGCCGGCGCACAGCCACGCGCATGTCGAAGGAATGCAAACGGAGACGCGGGCGTGAACGGCTGGATCATTTTCATCCTGCTGATCGTCCTCATGCTGACCGGCATGCCGATCTCGATCGCGCTCGGCCTTACCGTGCTCACGTTTCTGGCCTTCATGACCGATCTGCCCGCCGAACTCGTGTCGCAGCGCCTCTTCACCGGCCTGGACCAGTTCGCGATCATGGCGATTCCCTTTTTCATTCTCGCCGGAACCTTCCTCACCCACGGCGGGGTGGCGCGGCGCATGATCCGCTTCGCCACTGCGCTGGTCGGCCACTTCCACGGCGGCCTCGCCATGGCGGGGGTGTTTGCCTGTGCCCTCTTCGCCGCGGTTTCGGGCTCCAGCCCGGCGACGGTGGTGGCGATCGGCACGATCCTGATCCCGGCGATGGAAAAACAGGGCTATCCGCGCAAGTTCGGCGTCGGCGCGATCGGCACGGCGGGCGCACTGGGCATCCTCATCCCGCCCTCCATCGTGATGGTGATCTATTCGGTGTCCACCAACACCAGCGTCGGGAAGCTGTTCATCGCCGGCGTCGTGCCGGGCATCCTGCTCGCCGCGATCCTCATGGGAATCACCTGGGTCATCGCGCGGCGACGCGACTACCCGCGCATGCAGCGCGCCAGCTTGAAGGAAATCTGGTCGGCGTTCTGGGACGCGATCTGGGGCCTGTTGCTGATCGTGGTGGTGATCGGCGGCATCTACGGCGGGGTGTTCACCCCGACCGAGGCGGCGGCGGTGAGCGCGGTCTACGCCTTCGTCATCGCCGTATTCGTGTATCGCGACCTCAAGCTCTCCGACGTGCCGAAGGTCCTCCTCGCTTCGGCCAACATGAGCGCGATGCTGCTCTACATCATCACCAACGCAATCCTGTTTTCCTTCCTGCTCACCTCGGAAAACATCCCGCAGGCGATGGCGCAGTGGATCATCGACAAGCACCTCTCCGTCTGGATGTTCCTGCTCGGGGTCAATATCCTGCTCCTCATCGCCGGCAACTTCATGGAGCCCTCGTCGATCGTGCTGCTGCTCGCGCCGATCCTGTTTCCGGTGGCGGTAAAGCTGGGCGTCGATCCGATCCATTTCGGCATCATCATGACCATCAACATGGAAGTCGGGCTGATCCACCCGCCGGTGGGCCTCAATCTCTATGTCGCGAGCGGCATCGCCAAGATGGGGCTGACCGAGACCACGGTGGCGTTCGCACCCTGGATCGTGATCATGGTCCTGTACCTGCTGCTCGTCACCTACGTGCCCCAGATCGCGACCTGGCTGCCCAACCTGGTGTACGCGCGCCCGGGCTGACGCAGACGCCGGGCGCCGCTTTCGCTACAATTGACGCACCGCCTGCGGCGCTTTCGAAGCGCTGCGCCGACTCCGAGATTCCGATGAAAATCTGCTTCATCGCCGACCCGTTGGCCTCGTTCAAGATCGCCAAGGACTCGACCTACGCGATGATGGTCGAGGCGGCGCGGCGCGGTCACGAGCTTTATTTCATGCTGCAGGAAGGCGTGATGTGGAAAGGCGGCCGCGTCGTTGGCGAACACTGCCCGCTGTCGCTCACCGGTAGCGAAGATCCGTGGTACCGCACCGGGCCCGCGCGCCAGGCGCCGCTTGTCGAATTCGACGCCGTGCTGATGCGCAAGGATCCGCCCTTCGACGCCGAATACCTGGCGAGCACCTGGCTGCTCGAACTCGCCCAGCGCGAAGGCGCGCGCGTGTTCAACGACGCTCGCGCGCTGCGCGACCACAGCGAGAAGCTCGCGATTGCCGAATTCGCCAGGTTCGCGGCGCCCACGCTGGTGACGCGCCTGGAGCGCGAGCTGCAGGAATTCATCGACGCCAACGGCGACGTCGTGCTCAAGCCCCTGGACGCCATGGGCGGGCACTCGGTATTCCGCGTGACCGATCGCGACCCCAACCGCAACGTCATCATCGAGACGCTGACCGGCGAGGGCACGATCTCCATCATGGCGCAGCGCTACATCCCCGAAATCCGCGACGGCGACAAGCGCATCCTGCTGATCGCCGGCAAACCGGTACCGCATTGCCTGGCGCGCATTCCCAAGGCCGGCGAAACACGCGGCAACCTGGCCGCGGGCGGCACCGGGGTGGCGCGGCCGCTCACCTCCCGCGATCTCGAAATCGCCGGCGCGATCGGCCCCACGCTCGCGGCGCGCGGCCTGCTTCTCGTCGGGCTGGACGTGATCGGCGACTGGCTCACCGAGATCAACGTCACCAGCCCGACCTGTTTTCGCGAGATCACCGAGCAGAGCGGCTTCAACGTGGCCGGGATGTTCGTCGATGCGCTCGAGCTCGCCGTGAAATCCGCGGCGCGGTAGCGGCCATGATAGGTATCCTCATCGTCTCCCACGGCAACTTCGGAGAGGCGCTGATCCGCAGTGCCACGCACGTGATCGGCGCACGCCCCTTGAGGGTGCTGCATCTGGAGGTCACCATCCAGGACGACCCGGCCGCGGTGCTGCCGCGGGCGCGCGAGCTGATTCGCCTACTCGATGCCGGCGCGGGGGTGCTGCTCCTCACCGACATGCTCGGCGCCACGCCTTCCAACATCGCCACGCGGCTGCTCCAACCCGGCAGGGTCGAAGGCATCGCCGGAGCGAGTCTGCCGATGCTCATCCGCGCCATCACCTATCGCAACGAACCGCTCGCCGCTGTCCTCGAGAAGGCGCTGAGCGGCGGGCGCGAAGGCGTGGCGCGACTCCATGACGAGGTGCGCAATG
>JBGPTG010000205.1:0-6661 GCA_041490545.1 Gammaproteobacteria bacterium | reverse complement strand
TACGGGCCCGACGAGCCCGGGCGCATCCGCGTCGCCAAGCGCGTTCGCGAAGCGTTCGCGTCGACCGCCGATATCGTGGGCATCGACGACAGCGTCGAGGATGCGGCGCCGCGGCTGCTGCTCAGGGTCGACCAGGGCAGGGCGGCGCTGCTCGGGGTCAGTCGCCGCGATGTCGTCGAAACCATGCGCGTCGGCCTTTCCGGTGCCGACGTGACCCCGCTGCACGACGGAATATCGAAATACGAAATCCCGGTGCGGCTGATTCTTCCCGCCGAACGGCAGGGTGACCTGGATGAGTTCCTCAAGCTGGCGGTGCGCACTCCGGCAGGTGCGCTCGTGCCCTTGTCAGAACTGGTCCGGACGGTGCGCACCGATCGCGAGCGGCCGATCTACCACAAGGATCTCCTGCCGGTGGTGTACGTCTTCGGCGACCAGGCCGGCCGCGTCGACAGCCCCCTCTACGGCATGTTCGCGGCGCGCGGGAAAATTGCGGGCAAGGCGCTCGAGGAGGGCGGAACGCTCGGCGAGTATTTCGTGCGCCAGCCCTCCGATCCGTTCCGGCAATACGCGATCAAGTGGGACGGCGAATGGCAGGTGACCTACGAAACGTTTCGCGACATGGGCCTCGCGTACGGCGTCGGCCTGATCCTGATCTACCTGCTCGTCGTCGCGCAGTTCCGCTCCTACCTCACGCCGCTCGTCATCATGGCGCCGATCCCGCTCACCGTCATCGGCGTGATGCCGGGGCACGCCCTGCTCGGCGCCAATTTCACGGCGACCTCGATGATCGGCATGATCGCGCTCGCCGGCATCATCGTGCGCAATTCCATCCTGCTCGTCGATTTCATCAACTTGAAGGTCGAGGAAGGCGTGCCTTTCGGCGAGGCGGTGGTGCAGTCCGCCGTGGCGCGCGCGAAGCCGATCGCCCTCACCGGGCTCGCCGCCATGCTCGGCGCGGCGTTCATTCTCGACGACCCGATCTTCAACGGGCTCGCGATCTCGCTCATGTTCGGAATCTTCGTGTCGACGCTGCTGACGCTGGTCGTGATCCCGGTTCTGTACTTCGCGGCCTACCGCCGCAAGTTCGAAGCGCTCGGCGACGAGGCGGCATAGCCGGCGAAAACCGGGGACAGACCCCGATTTGCTTCGCCAGAGGCGGAAAACCGGGGTCTGTCCCCGGTTTCGACCCTGACCCGATTTTCATTCCGGCTTGATGTTCGCGTCGCGTATGACCTTGCTCCACTTGGCGGACTCGGAGCGCACGAAAGCGGCGAACTCCTCCGGCGTGTCGGCAGTGACCTCCGAGCCGGTCGCGATCACCTGGTTCTTAACGTCCGGGGCGTTGTAGGCCTTGACGAGCTCGCGGTGCAGGACCTCGATGACCGGTCGCGGGGTGCCGGCGCGTACGAAGATGCCATTCCACACGATGGCCTCGATGCCGGGAAGGCCGGCTTCGGCGGTGGTCGGTACGCCGGGGAGCAACGCCAGGCGCGAGGGCCCCGCTACCGCAAGCGCGCGCAGCCTCCCGGCCTTGATGGGCGCCACGATCACCTGCGGCACGACGTATGCCGCCATCACCACGCCGGCGAGGAGATCTGGGATCTCCGCATTCACCGCCTTGTAGGGCACTTCCAGGACCTTGATGCCGGTCTCGGACTTTATCCACTCGCCCACCAGCTGGCTGATGCTGCCGGGGCCGCCCGAGGCGTAGGTGAGCGCGTCGGGTTTCGCCCTTGCAAGTTCGATAAATTCCTTCGCCGATTGAATGTTGAGAGAAGGGTTCACGACCATGACCAGCGGCGTCATCGTAAAGCGGGACACCGGAATCAACTCCTGGTTCAGGCGGCAGCAGGGGTCGGGCTTGAGCGCGTCGCCAATGGCGTTGTTGATGAGCGCGAGGAACAAGGTGTGCCCGTCGGGCGCCGCCCTGACCGTCTCGCGCGCGGCGATCAGGCCGTTGCCGCCGGGGCGGTTCTCCACGATCACCGGCTGGCCCAGGGACTCCGAGAGCTTGGCGCCGATCTGCCGCGCGCGGATGTCGGGTGAGCTGCCCGGCGGCGAGGGCACGAAGACGCGAATCGGTTTCGACGGAAAGGACTGTGCCGTGGCAAGCGCGGTGAACAACGCGAGGCCGCATGCAAGGATCTGCTTCATCGGAGAGCCTTCGCTTGTTTCGGGGGAACCGGGACCGGGGACAGACCACGTTTTTCGGAGACATCTCCGAACATCGCGTCGAAAACGTGGTCTGTCCCCGGTTTTGATTACGCCGCGCGCTTACCCTACGCCTTCACCAGCGCCGCCTTTACCCGATCGGGCGTCAGCGGCACCTTGCGCAGCCGCACGCCGGTCGCATCGAAGAAGGCGTTCGCCACCGCCGCCGGGATGACGCGGATCGACGGCTCGCCGGCTCCTGTGGGCGCGATTTCCGGATGGTTGATCAGCACCACCTCGATCGCCTCGGGAGCGTCGGCGATGTCGAGGATCGGGTAGCTCAGCCAGTCGACGCTCGTCACGCGTTCGCTGTCGAAGCGCACTTCCTCGAACAGCGTGCGCGACAGCCCGTGCACGACGTTACCTTCGATCGTGTAGCGCAGGCCCTCGGGGTTGATGATAAGTCCGCAGTCGTGAGCGACGGTGAATTTCTTCGCGCGGATGCGGCCGGTCTTGCGCTCGACCTCGATCTCGGCCACCACCGCGACGATGGTGCCGCCGCGCTGCGCATAGGCGATGCCGCGGCCGGGGAGCACGTCGCCCGGGCGGTTTGCGCGCGGGGCGGGGCGTGGCTGCCAGCCGGCCTTCTCCGCGGCTGCCCTGATCACCGCCGCGTCGCGCGGCGCCGTGACGTACTTCAGACGGAACGCCACCGGATCCTCGCCGGTCGCGGCGGCGAGCTCGTCGATGAACTGCTCGGCGCCGAAATGGATATCCGGTCCGACCGGATCGCGCAGGTGCGAGGTGCGCAGCGGCGAGCACGAATCGAGCAGCGGTGCGATCGTTTCCCAGGCGAGCAGTTTATTATCGAACACGTAGGATTCCGCCGGCACGCCGTAGCCGTCGTTAGGCTTCGGCGGCAGGCCGGTGGACATGCCGACCAGGCTGTGGCTCGGGTCGGACTCGTTGGTCTGGATGTTGATGCGCGAAAAGCCCTTGGAGATGAATTCGTAGCCGATCACCTTGCCCGAGGCGTCGAGCGCGGCGCGGGCGCGGTGCACGGAAGCCGGTCCCTTCGGGTCCCAGGCGATGCCGTCCTGCCGCATGCCCTGCACGCGCACCGGGCGCCCGGTGAGCTTGGAGAGCATCGCCGCGTCGAGCGCCGCGTCGCCGGCGTCGTTGCGGCCGTAGGAGCCGGGGCCGGGAATCCAGATCGCGCGCACGTTCTCCGGCGGCACGCCGAGCAGCTTCGCCACACCCATCTGCGTGAAGTGCGGCTTCTGCGAACCGGTCCAGACCACCACGCCGTCGGCGCGCACGTCGGCCACGGCGCACGCCGGGCCCATGCTCGCGTGCGACTGGAACGGCCACTCGTACTCGGCCTCGACGATGCGCGCCGCGGTCTTGAACGCGGCGTTCACGTCGCCGCGCTTCACCGGTTCCTCGCGCTTGTGCACCGGCGCCTTGCGGATGTGTTCGTGCAGCTCCGCCATCGGCGGGAAGGGGTTCTGCTTCGCGTGGTTCCAGTCGATCTTGAGCATGCGCGAGGCGCGCACCGCGTCCCACTCGTGCTCGGCGAGCACCGCGACGAAATCCTTCTCGCGCACCACGCGCGCGCCTTTTACCCCCTTGATCGAGGCTTCGTCGACGCTCGCCACGGTGCACGCGGCGCGCGTCGGGCGGATGACGCGCGCGTGCAGCATGCCCGGCAGCGAGACGTCGGTGACGTACTTGGCGCTGCGAAACACCTTGCCGGCTACGTCGCGGCGAGGAAAGGACTTGCCCACCACGCGGTATTCGGCAGGCGACTTCACCTTGGCCTGGACCTTGATGTCCATGGCGTTGCCGGTCTGCTTGTTCCACTCGACCTGGTGGTTGAAGTGGCGGCCGCCGATCAGCTCGGCGTAGCTGGTTTTCTTCGAGGGATCGGCGACCGAGCTGACGACGCCGTTGTCGACCCGCAGGTTCGCAGCCGGAATTCCGAGCTTCTGCGACGCGCTTTCGACCAACAGGCGCCGCGCCTCGGCGGCGGCGCTGCGCAGCGGCCTCGCGCCCTGGAAGATCCCGGTGCTGCCCGAGGCGCCGCCCTGGTTGCAGGTGAGCGCGGTGTCGCCCATCACCACTTCGACCTTGTCGAAGGCGAGATCGAGCTCGTCGGCGACGATCTGCGCGATCGCCACGTCGAGGCACTGGCCCATGTCCATCTTGCCGAAGAAAGCGACGGCGCGTCCGTCGGAGGTGACGGCGATCCAGGAATCGAGCTCGGTGGGGATCACCGCCGGCCTGAGGCTGCCGGCAGGTACCTGCGCCAGGACATCGCCCGTGAAAGCCGGTCCGGCGGTGCTGACGATGAGGGCGCCAGAGGCCTTGAGGAACTCGCGGCGGGAGAGCGGAAGCTGTATGCGTGCGTTCATGATCGTCTCTCCTAGGCCATCTGCGCTTGAGCGCGCTTGATGGCGCGCAGGATCGAAACGTGCGTGCCGCAGCGGCACTTCAGCCCGGCGAGCGCCTCGCGCAGCTGCGTGTCGCTCGCCTTCGGATTCTTTTTCAGGAACGCCGCCGCGGTCATGATCCAGCCGTTGACGCAGTAGCCGCACTGCGGCACCTGCTCCTCGACCCAGGCGGTCTGCAGAGGGTGCGGCTTTTTCGGCGTGCCCAGGCCCTGCAGCGTGGTGACTTTCCTGCCGGCCACCGCCGAGAGCGGCATCACGCAGGAGCGCACCGGCTCGCCATCGAGATGCACGGTGCACGCGCCGCACTGCGCGAGACCGCAGCCGAAGTGCGGATTGGTCATTTCCAGGTCGTTACGCAGCGCATACAGCAGCGGCATGTTCGGGTCGGCATTGACCGTCACCGGCTTGCCGTCGACGGCGAATTTGATGCTTGCCATGGAGCCTCCTTTGAGCGGTGCCGGCCCGCGCAGATCGTTTTTCGGAATTCGGGACCGGCCTGCGAACCAGTGTAGTCCGCAAAATCCGACGCCGCAACGCGAGCGCGATGGCGGGTGCGCGGGCGCGATGCCCGGTGTTAGGATACCGGCTCCCATGAATGCACGCGAAGCCGGACTGGACCTCGAGCGCTTCAGGCTGCGCCGTTTCGTCGAGGCGTTGCGTGAGGCGGGCGACCTGGACGTGCGGCCGGCGCCGACCGCGCTCGGGGAGGTGGCCGCCGCCCTGGAAGGCAACGCGCGCGCGGTCCTGTTCGAGCGGACCGGACCCGAGGGCGCGCAGCTCGTCGGGAACGTCATGGGCAGCCGCGCGCGCCTCGCCCGCGCTTTCGGCGTGGCGCCGACTGAGCTGCTCGCCGAGGTGCTGCGCCGCCTGCGCAACACGCCGCAGATCGTCGAGGTCGAGACCCAGACCGCGCCGGTGCAGCAGGTGGTGCTCTCAGGCGACAAGGCCGACCTCACGGCGCTGCCGGTCAACCTGCAGCACGGCCTGGACGGCGGTCCTTACATCTCGGCCTCGATCGATTACGTCGTCGATCCCAGCAGCGGCTGGACCAACGTCGGGGTGCGGCGCCTGATGCTGCGCGGCCGCCGCGAAGCCGGCGTCGATCTGAATTCGCCTTCCGACCTGCGCGCGCTCTACGAGGCCGCGGCGAGAGAGGGGCGACGCCTGCCCGTGGCGTTCGTCGTAGGCGCGCATCCCGCCGACTATGTCGCCGCGGTGATGCGTCTGCCGGTGGATGAGCTTGGGCTCGTCGCGAGCCTGAGGGATGCGCCGCTGGCGGTGGTGAAGTGCGTCACCTGCGACATCCGCGTGCCCGCCGATGCGGAATACGTGCTGGAGGGATTTCTGGACGAGCGCGGCCACGTCGAGGATGAAGGCCCCTACGGCGAATTTCTCGGCTATTACGGCGCGGTGAAGAAGAACCCGGTGTTCCATCTCAACGCGATCACGCGGCGGCGCGACGCGCTGTTCCAGACCGCCACCATCGGCGGGCGCAGCCTCGGCCGCACCGACACCGCGCAGCTGAACGCGCTGCGCACCGAAGTCATGGTGCAGCGCGCGCTCGACACCGCGGTGCGCGAAGTCAGGGCGGTGTACGCGACGCCTTCGAGCGGCGGCATGTACAATGTGCGCATCGCTTTGCGCCAGCGCGTGCCGGGCGAGGCGAGAAACGCCATCGCCGCCGCTTTCGGCTGCCTCGCCAACGTCAAGCACGTGTTCGTGGTCGATCCCGACATCGATATTTTTTCCGACGAGCAGATGGACTGGGCTCTCGCCACGCGCTTCCAGGCCGATCGCGACCTGGTGGTGCAGTCGGGGTTCCGCACGCTGCCGCTCGATCCGTCGCTCGCCGGCGCGAAAACCGGAGCCAAGGCGGGATTCGATCTGACGCTGCCGATGGGCGGGGCGAGCGGACTCGAGTCGATAGTCCCGGAGCCGCCGCGATTCGAAGGAAAGAGGTTTGCCTCGGTCGAAGCCGCGCTCGCCGACGGGCCGAAAACTTTCGAGGCGCTGATGGCGGCGCTCGCGAGCCGCGACGGGCGCGAGGTAGTGCTGGC
>JBGPTG010000204.1:0-6679 GCA_041490545.1 Gammaproteobacteria bacterium | reverse complement strand
GTCTCGTTCTGCGTCAGCAATAACGGGACGCCGCAGAGGATGATGTCATTGAATCCTCGGATCGCTGCTTGAATTTGGGGCGTCATCGCCATAGCGGGCTAACGTGTAATGGAGTGCATTCTTGCCCTCTGAGCAAGGTAAATCAAGACGACGCGACTCTCATCAGCATGCAGATCAAGGTGTTGGAGCTCGCATGTAGCAACCGCACCTTGCTCACAGGGCGTCCCAGCGGACAACAATCTGATTTTTCCGGGAAAGCGCGGGGAGCGCCGTTTACTCTTTCCGGCGCGCGCTCCAAACCGCAATTTCGCGATCCGCGCGCCGCGCCGTTCCGCTCAAGCGATCTCCATTGACGCGCCCGACCAGTTCTAGCGGCTCGTTGCCGACGATCCCTCCCGGCAATTTCACCCGAAGCTCTTCGCCGCGCAGTCTTGCGTCGGAGATGGGCAGCTTGCCGCGTCCGGCAACAGCCACGGTCCCAGAGAGAATCTGGTATTGCTGACTGAGCGAAAGAGGCAGGTGTCGCCGCTTTCCGCCAGCGTCGATCTCGAGATCCCATTCGCCGGCAACCCGGGCGGGGACGATCCACAGATACACCATGCTTTCCTTGCGCGCGCCGACCGTCTTGTCGGGAGCGGGAATGGTCTCTTCGGCGTCGGGGCGCCACTCGCGCATGCCGTAGTCGTGCGACACCACCCGGGCCCCCGGTTTCATGTCGGAGAGAATCTTCGGACGCAGTGCCAGATTCACGTCGGGCAGAAGGTAGAGCGTCAGCACGTTCGCCTCTGAAAAATCGGTCTTGAACAGATCCTGCTGCAGGAACTTGACGCGATCGGCGAGCCCGGCGCGGCGTGCCGCCTCGTTCGAGCGCTGCACCAGCCGCGGGTCGATCTCGACGCCGAAGCCGTTTGCTCCGTACCTCTGCGCCGCGGTGATCACCAGGCGGCCGTCGCCCGAGCCCAGGTCGATCACCCGGTCCCCGGGCTTCACCCCGGCAAGCTCGAGCATGCGGTCGACGACTACCTGAGGCGTCGGCACGTAGGGCGTATCGAGTTCCTTTTCCTCGGCTTGCCCCGCCGCGCGACAAGGAAGCGCAACCAGCGTCGCGACAAGCGCCGCGACGCCAATTTTCCTGCTCCTGCCCGCACCAATCCATTTCCACATGCTGCTATATCACTCCTTTTTTGCGCAATGCCTCGATCTCGGCATCGGGGTATCCGGCCTCGCGCAGAATTTCATCCGAATGTTCGCCGCGCTTCGGCGCCGCGCGTACGATATCGAAACTGAACTCGCTGAATTTTACCGGAAGCGCGAATTGCGTCAGACCGCCGCGGACCCCGGCCATGCCGCGGGCAGCCGCCTGTTCGCCCGCAACGGCTTCTTCGATGGTCAGGATCGGGCTCACGCAACAGTCGGCGCGATCGAAAATCCCGGTCCATTCGCGCTGCGTCCGCGCCGCGAATAGCGCGGCAAGGCGCTCCTTGACCGGCCTCGCCTCATCCCCGTACACCAGGTGCTTCACCTTCAACTCCGGGCAGCCGAGCACATCGCACAGCGTTTCCCAGAATTTCCTCTCGAGAGCGCCCACTGCCATGAAGCGGCCGTCTTGTGTCCGGTAGACGTTGTAGCAAGGCAGCCCGCCGTCGAGCATGCCGGCGCCACGGACGGGCGCCTTCCCGCGCTCGAGGAATCCGAGCAGCGGAAAGATCGCATGCGCGAGCACCGCGTCGGTCATGGCCACATCCACGTGACGGCCGCGACCGGAAGATCTGGCGTCGATCAGTGCGGCCAGGATTCCCATGACCGGCACGAGCGCACCGCCCAGCAAATCGGCGATCTGAAAGTTTGGTACGACCGGCGCGGCTTCGGTCCCGATCTGGTCTGCCACGCCCGCATAACCGATGTAGTTGATGTCGTGGCCGGCGCGTTGCGCATAAGGCCCGTCCTGGCCGTAGCCGGTGATCGAGCAATACACGATGCGGGGATTGGCTGCGGCCACGGCGGCGTAGTCGAGACCGAGCTTCGCCATGACGCCCGGGCGAAATCCCTCGACGACGACCTCCGCGCTTCTGGCGAGCCGCAGGAACGCGTCGCGTCCTTGCGGATGCTTCAGGTCGAGCCGGATCGCGCGCTTGTTGCGGTTGACGAGCTGGAAAAAAATAGAGTCGGGCCGATCCGCGGACCCGGGCTTGGGTTCGCGCATCGGACCCATTTCGCGCGCGTAGTCTCCGGCACCAACATCCTCGATCTTGACGACATCGGCCCCCATGTCGGCAAGATGCAAGGTCGCCATGGGACCGGGGAGTAGCCGCGTCAGGTCGAGGACGCGGACGCCGGAAAGCGGCTTGGCTCGCACCTTAATCAATGGTTCTTGGAAAAGGCCGCCCCAGCATCCAGTCCTTCACCGCCTGGACGGTCTGCGCTTCCTTGCCGTAGTACCCGTGAGCAGAGAAGGGCTCGCACGGGTCCGACTCCGCCGGTTTTCCGCCGCTGACGGAGACGAGCGGAAAACGCGCTCCCAGGCGTTCAGCATCGCGGTAGGGACATGCTCGACATCCGTCGTGCTCGTGGTGCACGAAAAGAAGCGGAGCCTTGATCGCGGCGAAATCAAAACCGGAGAGGCCGATGCCTCGCCGTCCGCCGTAAAACACTGTGGACGTGAGCACCACGCCGTCCACCTGCTCGCCAAGTGCCCTGCCCACGTACGCCGCCGAGAGAGTGCCGCGGCTCGTCCCGACCAGAAACATCTTCGCCTGCGGAAAACGGCTCCTGAGATCCTTAACCACCGCGGCGATGTCCTCGACGTGCGCGCGGCCGGTGCGAAAGCTGTCGTCCATTCCCGCGCGCTGCTGGTCCAAGGGCGAATCGACGATGGCCACCGCAACCTCGGCGTCGCGGAACAAGCCTCGCGTGCGCACCAGGAAGTTCCGTCCCGCGTCGGTCTTCACCGATTTTCCTTCCCAGCGCAGGCGCAGCAGCCCTTCACCGCCTGAAAACATCACTGCCACGACCCTGGGTCGGGGATGGTTCATCAAGAGGTAGGATTGGGTCTCGTTCTTGCGGCCGGACACGGTGACGATCTCTTCGGCGGTTGCCGCAAGAGACACCGCGAGGAGCGCGACGAAGGCGCCAGCCGCGGCGGACATGCGCCTATGCATACTTCTTCGCATCTTCGATCACCTTGCCGTCATTGGGGAGTTCTCCCGGTTTCCTGAACGCCACTTCGCCGCGCAGCTTGGTGATTTCGCGCAGCGACGCCTCGATCGCCGCTTTCAGCGCATCGCTTGCCGCCGCGACTTCGCAATGCAGCGTCATGCGATCGGCGCCGCCGGGGTTGTCGACGATAAGCCTCGCCTTCGCGATTTCCCTGTGCCGCCTGACGATCTCCGCAACTTGCGAAGGGTGGACGAACATGCCCTTCACCTTGGTGGTCTGGTCGGCGCGACCCAGCCAGCCGCGGATGCGGGTGTTGGTCCGACCGCACGGGCTTGCGCCCGGCAGGATCGCGGAAAGATCGCCGGTGCCAAAGCGGATCAGCGGGTAGTCCGGGTTGAAGGTAGTGACGACGACTTCGCCGATCTCGCCTTCGGGCACGGGGTCGCCGGTGCCCGGGCGGACGATTTCGAGAGCCAGCCCCTCGTCGAGAATCATGCCTTCGCACGCCTCGGATTCGTAGGCGATGAGTCCGAGATCCGCCGAGGCATACGACTGCAGCACGCGAATGCCGCGCTCGCCCATCGCCGCGCGCAGCGCCGGCGGCAGGTACTCTGCCCCGACCGCCGCCTTCTTCAGGCTGCCGATATCGGCGTTCGTCTCGTCGGCCTTTTCGACGATCAGTTTCAGGAACGAGGGCGTGCCGATATAGGCGCTCGCGCGCAGATCGGCAATCGCTGCGACCTGCATTTCGGTCTGACCGACCCCGCCGGGAATCACCGAACAACCCAGCGCGAGCGCGCCGGATTCGAGCATCGCGCCGGCCGGCGTGAAATGGTAGGAAAACGTATTGAGCGCCAGGTCGCCCGGGCGAAATCCCGCGGCAAAAAGCGCCCGTGCTGTGCGCCACCAGTCGCGGCCGCGACCCTCGGGATCGTAGATCGGACCCGGCGAGACGAAAACCCTCGCGAGCTGCGATACCGGCGTCGCGTTCAGCCCGCCGAAGGGGCGCTCGCTCCTCTGCAGGTCCATGAGATCCGACTTGCGCGTTACCGGAAGCGCCGCCAGCGCCGCGCGACTGCTGACCGCGGCGGGATCGACCTCGGCGAGAATGCGTCCCCAGCCTGGTGCATTCCGTTTGGCGTGCGCGATCTGGCCCGGAAGCGAAGCCATCAGAAAACGTTCCCGCTCGTTGGGGTCGCGAGTTTCCAGGCTGTCGTAGTGCTCCGGCATGGTGGCGGGCTGAGCCGCTCAATCGAACTTCGCCCCGGTTTCGCGGATCACGCGCGCGATGACGCTCGCTTCTTCGCGCAGGAACGCGGAAAAATCCTCAGGCGAACGCGACGCGACCGCCTCGGTGCCGTCGCGCGCGAGCACTTCCTTGAGACGCGCATCCTGCAACGCCTGAACGGTTGCGTCGAAAACCCGCTTCACGACGTCGCGTGGCGTTCCGGCCGGAGCGAAGAACCCGTACCAGATCGAGAGGCTATAGTTGGACAAGCCCGCCTCTTCCATCCCCTGCAGACCCGGGATCAGGGGCGAGCGGGCGCGCGTCGTCACCGCCAAGCCGCGCAGCCGCCCGGCCTGCACCAGCGGCATCACCGAGGGCGCGGTTGCGAATGTGACCTGGGTATCGCCGGCGAGCACCGACTGCACCGACAGTCCCCCGCTCTTGTAGGGCACGTGCACCATCTCGATGCCGGCGAGGGCATCGAAGAGCGCCGTGGCGAGATGCGGCAGCGAGCCGTTGCCGGAAGTGGCGAAGTTGAGCTTGCCCGGATTTTTTTTTGCTTCGGCGATGAGTTCGCGTATCGTTTTCACCGACACGGACGGATTGACCGCGACCACCAGCGGCGAGCTCGTGACCTGCGTGATCGCGACGAAGTCGCGCTGAGTGTCGTAGGCGACGCTCTTGTTGATCAGGGGATTCACGATCATGCCGCTCTGGCTGGCGATCATGATGGTGTAGCCGTCGGGCGCGGCCCTGGCGACGAACTCGGCGGCGAGGCTCGATCCCGCCCCCGGCTTGTTGTCGACGATGATGCCCTGGCCGAGCGCGCGCGTCAGCGGCTCGCTCATCGCGCGTGAAATGATGTCGGCGGCACCACCGGGGGCGAAGCCGACTACGAGGCGGATCGGTTTGGTCGGATATGTTTGCGCCAACGCCGTGCTTAATCCCGCTGACAAGAAAATAAACACAAAGATAATTCTCACCCGCACTCTCCTTTTGTTAGGCAAGCCACCGCTTCCTGCGCCGGTAGTGCTTCACATCCTTGAAGCTCCTGCGCGCGCCCGAGGAAATCCCGAGATAGAACTCCTTGACGTCTTCGTTCGTGGCAAGCTCGGCCGCGGCGCCGTCCATCACCACCCGGCCGCTTTCGAGAATATAGCCGTAGTCGGCGAAGCGCAGCGCGACGTTGGTGTTCTGCTCGGCGAGCAGGAAGCTCACTTTCTCTTTCTGATTGAGGCCCTTCACGATCTCGAAGATCTCCTCGACGATCTGCGGCGCGAGCCCCATCGAAGGCTCGTCGAGCAGGATCATGGTCGGATGGGCCATCAGCGCGCGCCCGAGCGCGGTCATCTGCTGCTCGCCGCCCGAGGTGTAGCCGGCGAGCGCGCCGCGCCGCTCCTTGAGCCTCGTGAAATAGCCGTAGACTTTTTCGAGGTCTTGCCTCAACTGCGCTCGGCTTGCGCTCCGGGTATACGCGCCGGTAAGGAGATTCTCCTCGACGGTGAGATGCGCGAAACAATGGCGCCCTTCCATCACCTGCACCACGCCGCGCCTTACCAGCTCATCGGGGCTCAGCCGGTCGACTCGCTGCCCGCGGAATTCGATCGATCCCTTGGTGACGTCGCCGCGCTCGGCACGAAGCAGGTTGGAAATCGCCTTGAGCGTGGTGGTCTTGCCCGCGCCGTTCGCGCCGAGCAGCGCGACGATCTTTCCTTCGGGCACGGCAAGCGACACGCCCTTCAGCACCAGGATCACGTGGTCGTAGATGACCTCGATGTTGTTGACGCCGAGGTAGGGCTGCTGCGCCTGCGGATCGGGTATCGCAGACATGGGAAAATCCGGGAATCGAAAGGGCCGAGTGTCGGCACCCCGCCCTTCCTGCGTCGAAAACTTCAGCCTTCCTTGCTGCAATCGCGCGGGGTAATGCCCTTCTCCTTGGCGTATTTCGCCGCGGACTCTTCGATCATGGGCCTCACGATCGACTGGTCGGACGCGATCCAGTCGGTGATCGTGTTCCACTTGGCCCCGTCCCACTGCAGGAATTTCACCGACCCGCCGCCTTCGTGATCCAGGCAGGATACCTTGAGCGACTGCATGAACCCGGTGGCGCCCAGTTCCTTCAGGCGCTTGTCGTCGATGCTGAGATGCTCAAGTCCCCAGCGGATCTGGTCGCCGGTCATCGGCTTGCCCTTGCCGTATTTTTCCTGGGCGGTGCGGATCGCCTCGGTGGAGATGATGCCGAATACCACGCCGCGGTTGTAGTAGATGCTGCCGACGCGCGAGTGGTCTTCCATC
>JBGPTG010000203.1:0-6679 GCA_041490545.1 Gammaproteobacteria bacterium | reverse complement strand
GGGGACAACATCAAGATGGTGGTGACCCTGATTGCGCCCATCGCGATGGAGCAGGGCCTGAGGTTTGCCATCCGCGAGGGCGGCAAAACCGTCGGCGCCGGCGTCGTCGCGAAAGTGATCGAATAAGGGATAGCGGCCGTCGTATGACTGCCCAAGATTTGGAGAGCGCGAGAGGAGGTGTCCTCTCGTATTGTGAGAGACAGGCACAGGCCAATAGCTCAACTGGCAGAGCGTCGGTCTCCAAAACCGAAGGTTGGGGGTTCGATTCCCTCTTGGCCTGCCAATAACGGCGATTAACGGATGGCGGACAAAGTCAAAGTGTCGTTCGCGGTGGTGCTGCTCCTCTCGGGCATCGCCGGCTTCTACGTCCTCTCGGACAGCGCGATGGTCCTGCGCGTGGCGAGCGTTCTCGGCGGTATCGTCGCCGGCATCGCCGTCGCCTGGACCAGCGCGCCGGGCAGGGAATTCCTGCTGTTCGCCCAGGAGTCCGTCACCGAGACCAAGAAGGTCGTATGGCCGACGCGCAAGGAATCGTTTCAGACCGCAGGCGCCGTGTTTGCATTCGTGGTGGCGATGGCGGTGTTCCTCTGGATCACAGACAAGGGTCTCGAATATCTCATGTACGACCTGCTCCTCGGATGGAAGAAGTAGCGATGACCATGCGCTGGTATGTTGTGCACGCCTACTCGGGCTTCGAGAAATCCGTGCAGCGAACGCTGCTGGACCGCATCCAACGCGCCGGCATGCAGGAGAAGTTCGGCAAGATCCTGGTGCCGACCGAGGAAGTGGTCGAGATGAAGGGCGGACAGAAGAACATCTCGGAGAGGAAATTCTTTCCAGGGTACGTGCTGGTCGAGATGGACATGACCGACGAGGCTTGGCACCTGGTGAAGAACACGCCCAAGGTGACGGGGTTCGTCGGCGGGGCCCACGGCCGGAAGCCGCCGCCCATCAGCGAGAAGGAAGTGAAGAACATCCTGCAGCAGATGCAGGAGGGCGTGGAGAAACCCAAACCCAAGGTGTTGTTTGAGACCGGCGAAGCCGTGCGCGTGAAGGAAGGCCCGTTCACAGACTTTCACGGCACGGTCGAGGACGTCAACTACGACAAGTCGAAGCTGCGCGTTTCGGTGACGATCTTCGGGCGCGCCACGCCGGTGGAACTGGAATTCGGGCAGGTCGAAAAGGCGTAACAACCGGGGAGGACGCGCAAATGCGTCCGTTCGCACCCATCAGGAGAAAAGCATGGCAAAGAAAATCGTCGGATTCATCAAGCTGCAAGTGCCGGCGGGCAAGGCCAATCCCAGCCCGCCCATCGGCCCGGCGCTTGGCCAGCGCGGCTTGAACATCATGGAATTTTGCAAGGCGTTCAACGCGCAGACGCAGAAGGTGGAGCCCGGCCTGATGCTTCCGGTCGTGATCACCGCTTTTCAGGACAAGAGCTTCACTTTCATCATCAAGACCCCGCCGGCCACGGTGCTGATCAAGAAAGCGGCCGGAATCGAATCGGGCAGCAAGACGCCGCACACCGACAAGGTCGGAAAGATCACGCGCGCCCAGGCTGAAGAGATCGCCAAGGCGAAGATGCCGGACCTGACCGCCGCTGACCTCGATGCGGCCGTGCGCACCATTGCAGGCAGCGCGCGTTCGATGGGCGTGACCGTGGAGGGGGTGAAATGAACAAGCTGCCGAAACGCAGTCAGGCCTGGGCGAAGCTGCGCGAGCACAACAAGAGCTACCCGCTGCTCGATGCGCTCCAGATCATCAAGCAGGGGGCGACGGCCAAGTTCGACGAGGCCGTCGACGTTGCCATCAACCTCGGCATAGACACGAAGAAATCCGACCAGACCGTGCGCGGCTCGGTAATATTGCCCGCCGGAACCGGGAAGAAGGTGCGCATCGCGGTGTTTGCGCAAGGGGACAAAGCCAAGGCGGCCAAGGAGGCGGGGGCGGACATTGTGGGCATGGAAGATCTGGCCGAGAGCGTCAAGGCCGGAAAAATCGATTTCGACATCGTCATCGCGAGCCCCGACACGATGCGCGTGGTAGGGCAACTCGGTCAGATACTCGGTCCGCGCGGGCTGATGCCCAATCCGAAGGTGGGAACGGTGACGGCGGACGTGGCTGCCGCAGTGAAGAATGCCCGCGCCGGCCAGGTGCAATACCGCGCCGACAAGTCCGGCATCGTCCAGTGTTCCATCGGGCGGGCCTCCTTCACGCCGGAGCAACTGCGCGCCAACCTGACGGCGCTGGTCGACGCGGTCAACAAGTCGAAGCCATCGAACGTGAAGGGGATCTACCTGCGCAAGGTCTCGGTGTCTTCGACCATGGGACCGGGGGTGCGCGTGGACGTGGGGAGTTTTGGCGGCGGGGCAACGGCGCAGCGTTGACATGGATTACTAGACTTTGGGCCATCGCACGGCTTTCACGGCGTGCGGTGGGTTATCAAAGACCGTAGGAACTGAGAGGTTTAATCGGACGGAAAGGGTCAAAGCCATTCGAGAAACGGGCGGACGCTGTTGCCTGAATCCTGAATTCTTGACTCCAATCCTTCCATCCTACGCAGATGGCGAACCCCAGATACAGGTTGGTTCCTGAATGCAAGGTCGCCGTGGGTGCCGCAGGCCTTTTGGCATGCGGCTTTGACAAATGGAGGTAGACCTTGGGTCTCGATCTTGAAAAGAAGAAGGCGGTAGTCGCCGAAATCTCCGCGCAAGTTGCGAAGGCGAAGGCGATCGTCGTTGCAGAGTACCGTGGTCTGGAAGTGGGCCGCATGACCGAATTGCGAGCGAAAGCGCGCAAGGCGGGCGTGTACCTGCGCGTTCTCAAGAACACTCTCGCGCGCCGCGCCGTGGAAGGCACGCCGTTCGCCGGGCTGTCCCAGCACATCAGGGGACCGCTCGTGTACGGCATTTCGCCCGATCCGGTGGCGCCCGCCAAGGTGCTCGATGAGTTCGCCAAAGCCAACGATAAGCTCGTGATCCGCGCCGGCGCCATGCCGAATGCGGTGATTTCCGCCAAGGAAGTCACTGCGCTCGCAACGCTGCCGTCGCGCGACGAGCTGCTCGCGATGCTTTTGGGCACGATGCAGGCTCCGATCGTCCAGTTTGTCCGTACGCTCAACGAGGTGCCGGCGCGCTTTGTGCGCACCCTCGCGGCGATTCGCGACAAGCAGCAGGCGGCCGGCGCTCAATAGGCCGTACTTCCGTACCGGCACGAAACTGATTCAGGAGAAAACGAAATGGCTGTAGCAAAGGCAGAAATTCTGGACGCAATTTCCCACATGACGGTGCTGGAGCTTTCCACGCTCATCAAGGATCTCGAGGAAAAGTTCGGCGTGTCCGCGGCGGCAACAGCGGTGGCTGTGGCGGCCCCCGCGGGTGGTGGTGCACCTGCCGCGGCGGCGGAGCAGACCGAATTTACGGTCATGCTGACCGCCTTCGGCGAGAACAAGGTGAACGTGATCAAGGCCGTGCGTGAGGTCACCAGTCTGGGCCTGAAAGAGGCGAAGGATCTGGTGGACGGAGCACCGAAGCCGGTGAAGGAAGGCATTTCCAAGGCGGATGCGGAAGCGGTTCTGAAGAAATTGATCGACGCCGGCGCCAAGGCCGAAATCAAGTAGTGCGCAGGATTCCGGCGCCCGCTTCACTCGAGCGGGCGCCGGGATGTTTTGAACGCAGTCTGGGAGTGCAGACGAGAGGGTCCGGAACTTCACGGTTCCCGCCCTGTCACCTGTCCTCTGGCATCGACACGGAGCATCCATGACCACCGCCGTACAACAATACTCATCGACCGAAAAAAAGCGCATCCGCAAGAGTTTCGCCAAGCGCGCGAGCGTGCTCAATGTGCCGTTTCTCCTGGCGACCCAGCTGGAGTCGTACACGGCGTTCCTGCAGTCGGCGGTCTCGCCCGATAGGCGCAAGACCGAAGGCCTGCAAGCGGCTTTCGCATCGATCTTCCCGATCTCGAGCCACTCCGGCAACGCGCGGCTCGAGTTCGTGAGCTACCAGCTGGGCGAGCCGCCTTTCGACGTGAAGGAGTGCCAGCAGCGCGGCCTGACCTTCGCCAGCCCGCTGCGCGCCAAGGTGCGGCTGACCATCATGGACAAGGAGGCTCCCAAGCCCACCGTCAAGGAAGTTAAGGAGCAGGAAGTGTACATGGGCGAGATCCCGCTCATGACCACCACCGGCTCGTTCGTCATCAACGGCACCGAGCGCGTCATCGTCAGCCAGCTGCACCGCTCGCCCGGGGTGTTCTTCGAGCACGATCGCGGCAAGACGCACTCCTCGGGGAAGCTGCTGTTCTCGGCACGGATCATCCCGTATCGCGGCTCGTGGCTCGACTTCGAATACGACCCGAAGGACTACCTGTACTTCCGTGTCGACCGTCGCCGCAAGATGCCGGTGACGATCCTGCTCAAGGCCATCGGCATGACCCCGGAGCAGGCTCTCGCGGCGTTCTACGATTTCGATACCTTCCAGCTGTCGAAGAACGGCAACCAGTTCGAGCTGGTGCCCGAGCGGCTGCGCGGCGAAATGGCGCGTTTCGATTTCGTCGACAAAGCGGGCAAGGTAATCGTGCAGAAGGACAAGCGCATCACCGTAAAGCACATCCGCGACATGGAAGCGGCGGGGATGAAGAAGATCGCGGTGCCCGACGAGTTCGTCATCGGTCGCGCGCTCGCGCACAATATCGTCAACAAGGAGACCGGCGAGATCATCGCCAACGCCAACGACGAGATCACCGACGTCTTGCTGGCTACCCTGCACGAAGCCGGGGCCGAGTCGATCAAGACCATCTACACCAACGACCTCGACCAGGGCGGCTACATCTCGCAGACCCTCAGGATCGACGAAACCGCCGACCAGATGGCGGCGCGGGTGGCCATCTACCGGATGATGCGTCCCGGCGAACCGCCCACGGAAGACGCCGTCGAGAGCCTGTTCAAGGGCCTTTTCTATTCTCCTGAGCGGTACGACCTTTCGGCCGTAGGCCGGATGAAATTCAATCGCCGCGCATATCCCGAGAAGATCGACGAAAAGGCGCCGGCATGGCTGCGCAGGTTCTACGCCAGAACCGGGTCGCAGAGTGCGGAAGGGTCGGGGACGCTGTCCAACGACGACATCTTCGCCGTGGTGGGAATCCTGGTCGAGCTGCGCAACGGGCGCGGTGAGATCGACGACATCGATCACCTCGGCAACCGCCGGGTGCGCTCGGTTGGTGAGCTTGCCGAAAACCAGTTTCGCGCGGGTCTGGTGCGCGTCGAGCGGGCGGTGAAGGAGCGGCTGTCGCAGGCGGAATCCGAGAACCTGATGCCGCACGACCTGATCAACGCCAAGCCGATCTCCGCCGCGATCAAGGAGTTCTTCGGCTCCTCGCAGCTGTCGCAGTTCATGGACCAGACCAATCCGCTGTCCGAGATCACCCACAAGCGCCGCGTTTCGGCGCTCGGACCGGGCGGCCTGACGCGCGAACGGGCCGGCTTCGAGGTGCGCGACGTGCACCCGACGCACTACGGGCGGGTGTGCCCGATCGAGACGCCGGAGGGACCGAACATCGGCCTCATCAATTCGCTGGCGCTCTTTGCCCGCACCAACCGGTACGGGTTCCTCGAGACGCCTTACCGGAAAGTGGTGAACGGCAAGGTCACGAACGAAATCGACTTTCTCTCGGCGATCGAGGAAGGCAATTTCGTCATCGCGCAGGCGAACGCGCAGATCGACAAGAACGGCAGGCTCGTTGACGGCCTGGTGTCGTGCCGTTTCAAGAACGAATTCACGCTCGCGACGGCGGACCGCGTCCAGTACATGGACGTGGCGCCTGCGCAGATCGTGTCGGTGGCCGCGTCCCTGATCCCGTTCCTCGAGCACGACGACGCCAACCGCGCGCTCATGGGTTCCAACATGCAGCGCCAGGCAGTGCCCTGCCTGCGCCCCGAGAAAGCCCTGGTGGGCACCGGCATCGAGCGCACCGTGGCGGTCGATTCCGGCACTGCGGTTCAGGCGCTCAGAGGCGGCGCGGTGGACTACGTCGACGCGAGCCGTATCGTGGTGCGCGTCAATGACGACGAAACGGTTCCGGGCGACGTCGGCGTGGACATCTACAACCTGATGAAGTACACGCGCTCCAACCAGAACACCAACATCAACCAGACACCGCTGGTGAAGCCAGGCGAGCGCATCGCCAAGGGCGACGTGGTCGCCGACGGCGCATCCACCGACATGGGGGAACTTGCGCTGGGGCAGAACATGCTGGTCGCGTTCATGCCCTGGAACGGTTTCAACTTCGAGGACTCGATCCTGATCTCCGAGCGCGTGGTGTCGGATGACCGCTACACCTCGATCCACATCGAGGAGCTGACGGTCGTTGCACGCGACACGAAGCTCGGGCCCGAGGAAATCACGCGCGACATTTCGAACCTGTCCGAGGCGCAGCTCTCCCGGCTTGACGAGTCCGGTATCGTATACATCGGAGCGGAAGTGGAGGCGGGCGACGTCCTAGTGGGCAAGGTGACCCCCAAGGGCGAAACCCAGTTGACGCCCGAGGAAAAGTTGCTTCGCGCGATCTTCGGCGAGAAAGCTTCGGACGTGAAGGACACGAGCCTGCGCGTCCCCTCGGGCATTTCGGGGACGGTCATCGACGTGCAGGTGTTTACCCGCGAAGGCATCGAGCGCGACAAGCG
>JBGPTG010000202.1:0-6693 GCA_041490545.1 Gammaproteobacteria bacterium | reverse complement strand
CGAGGTTGTCGACGACCAGTACCCCGTCGGCGGTCGACTCGAGCGTTGCGCGCAGCAGCGAGAGTGACTTGCGAGGATCGGTCTCGATCGGGCCGAGGCTCTTGCCTCTTTTCATTCACCACTCTCCCATGACGAACCCGGGATTGTATCCGCATTCGAGTTGGCGGCAAGGGCCGCGACCTGAAGGAAGTCAGGCCGGAGGCGCGAGCGGAGGTGGCGCCCGCCCGCCGGCGCCTTGCACGGTGCAGGAAAACTCCCTACACTAAAAAAACACAGTCGAATCAACCACCGGACCAATCCAGGGCAGGGAACATGAGAATTCGCAGCATCGAACTCGAAACGCCGGGCCGAGCGGCGGCCGTCGGATTCCTCAAGGACGTCTGGGGTCTGCTCGACGCGGGAACGCGCAACGCGACATCCTATTTGCGCGGCACTGAAGACCTCGCGCATGTGATCTCGGTCACCGAGGCGGTCGCGTCCGGGGTCGGCGCGGTCACTTTTTCCGGAACTGCCGCGGAACTCGAGCAGGTTCGCACCAGGGCCTCGGCGGCAGGGGTGCGGCTCGGGCCGCTGCACACGCTCGACGAGCCGGGCGGAGGTTCCGGATTTCTCCTCGAAGGCCCGGAGGGGCAGGTGTTCCGCCTGGTGTCGGGAGACGAACGCGTCGGCAAGCTCGCCGCCGAGCGCGACCGGCCGATGCAGATCACGCACGTCGTGCTCAACACGCGCGACCGCGAGGCGTGCACGCGGTTCCTCGTGGATGTGCTCGGGTTCCGGCTCTCCGACCGCACCCGCTTCATGAATTTCGTCCGCTGCGACAGCGTGCATCACTCGATCGCGTTCGCGCAGTCGGACAGCTCGTCGCTGAATCACATCGCCTTCGAGATGCCCGATCTCGATGCGGTCATGCGCGGCGTGGGCCGGCTGAAGGACGCGGGATTTCCACCGGTGTGGGGCCCGGGCCGGCACGGCCCCGGCAACAACGTATTCGCCTATTTCGTGACGCCGTTCGGCGCCATCTGCGAGTACACCTCCGAAGTGCAGCGCATCGGCGACGACTACCGGGTCGGCGGTCCCGAGGACTGGAAGTGGCCGCCCAACCGCGTCGATCACTGGGGCGTGTCGACCCGGGATTCGGCCGCGATGGCCGAAGCAGAAAAGAAGTTCCGCTTCCGCCAGCCGCGCATCTAACGGCGCCACCGGCATGACGCGACCGCCGCGACGCGTGGTGACCGGGCACGACCGCGCCGGCAAGGCCGTCGTGGTCTTCGACGGCGCCGCGCCCAACGTGAAGCTGCGGAAAGCGAGCGGCCTCACCTCCACGCTCCTGTGGGTCACCGACGAATCTCCGGCCGACGTTTCGGTCGGGGGCGACAGGTCGGATCGCGACATAGGCGTCGCGCCGCCGAGCGCAGGTTCGGCGTTCCGCATCGTCGATTTCCCGCCGGCGCACGAGGCCGGTGAGGTCGACAACGCATCGGTGATCCGCGAAATGGGTCTGCAGAAAACCGACCGGCCGGTGCGGCACGCGACGATGCACCGCACGCGCAGCATCGACTACGCGGTCGTCATCTCCGGCGAGATCGACATGCTGCTCGACGATTCCGAGGTCCACCTGCGCGCTGGAGACGTGCTGGTGCAGCAGGCCACCAACCACGCCTGGGTGAACCGCGGCCGGGAAACCTGCCGCATCGCCTTTGTGCTGATCGATGCGCGGGAAGCGCGCTCAGGCAAGGCCGGGTAGAACGATCCGGAAAAGGCTGCCCTTGGATTTTTCGCTCTCCAGTTCTATGCGGCCGCCGTTCGCCGCAACCGCCCAGCGTGCGATGGCGAGACCCAGCCCCGTGCCGCCTGATTCTCGCGACCGGTCCGGGTCCACTCGATAAAAGCGCTCGAAGATCCGCTCCTGGTGCGCGGCTGGAATTCCCGGTCCCGTGTCCTGTACCTCGATCGAGGGCTGCCCGGACGCGGTCGCCGTGGCCCGGACATGAATGGCGCCGCCGTTGGGCGTGTACTTGATTGCGTTGTGCAGAAGGTTCATGAGAGCGAGCCGGAGAATGGCGGGATCGCATACGGCTTCCACGGGCGCGGCGTTATCGACGCTCAAGCTCTGCTGTTTTTCCTCTGCGAGCACGCGAAGGAGATCCGCGACATTGCCTGCGAGCGCCGTCAAATTCACGACTTCGCGCGCCGGCTGGGTCGCTCCCGAATCTGCGCGCGTGAGCGTGAGAAGGCTGTCCACGAGCCGCGTGAGCCGGTCGACTTCCTCCAGCATGCTGCCGATGACGTCGCGGTAGCCGCCTGAATCGAGCGGAGCCTGAAGCGCCACTTCGCCGACGCTGCGAATCGCCGTGAGCGGCGTGCGCAACTCGTGCGATGCGTCCGACGTGAACCGGCGAAGGCGATCGAAGGAATCGTGCAGACGCGACAGCGTGTCGTTGAACACCGTTGCGAGACGCCCGAATTCGTCCTGCGAATTCCCGACCGGGAGCCGTTCACCGAGCGAATCCGCCGTGATCTCCCGCGCCTTGTCGGCCATGGCGCCGACCGGCGAGAGGACGCGCCCGGCGAGGAAATAGCCTCCGGCAATCGCCAGCCCCACGGCGAAGGGAACGCCCATCGCCAGGACTGCGGCGAGCGTCCAGAGCGTGTGGCGGAAGGACGTTTCCTCCATCGCGGCGGAGATGTGATAGGAAGGGTCCGCCACCGCCTGCACGCGATAGCTGCGTCCGTCCGGCGCGGTCCAGGACGCAGCCGGCATCGAACCTCCGTCCTTCAGCGCGCGCGCGAGGCCTTCCCGCTCCCACCCCTCGGTTTGATGGCGCAGACTCCCGTCCACAGTGATCCGAAAGAGGGTGATGCCCGATTCTGACGCCAGATCCTTCAGTTCCCAGGGCTCAGTGTGGTAGACCCAGTCGATAGTGGTCAGCTCGCGGAGCAACTGGCGGTCGAGCTCCTCGAAAAGGCGCGCCCTGACGAATAGCAGGAATCCGGCGGCGAACGCGCAGACGATGAGCATCAACACGCCGGCATTCCAGAGCGTAAGCCGGGCGCGCACGCTCAAGCGGCGGGGGCTCATTCGCGTCTCGCTCCCAGGACGAATCCCACGCCGCGGACCGTGTGCAGCAGCTTCTTCTCGAACGGATCGTCGATCTTGCGGCGCAGCCGCGCCATGGTGACGTCGATGACGTTATCGAGCGGCGTGGCGCGCGCGCCGACCTGCCATACTTCGCGGCCGAGCATTTCCCGCGAAACGATGCGGCCCCGGTGGCGCAGCAGGCACTCGAGAATCTCGAACTCCTTCCCGGTCAATTCCAGGGACTGTTCCCGCCTTGCCACCTTGCGCGTGGTCAGGTCTATTTGGAGGTCTTCGTGCTGCAGTTTCAGACTCCGGTCCGTGCGCCCACGGCGGAGCAGCGCGCGGATTCGCGCAAGCAGCTCGGGAAACGTGAACGGCTTGACGAGATAGTCGTCGGCGCCTCCATCCAGGCCGAGCACGCGATCCTCGACGGCATCCCTGGCGGTGAGGATGAATACGGGCGTCGGAACCCTGCGCTTGCGCAACGTGGTGAGAATGTCGATGCCGTCGCGCTGCGGCAGCATGAGGTCGAGCAGCACCAGGTCGAACGGATCCCGGCTCGCGAGGAGTAAGCCCTCTTCGCCGTCGGCAGCCACGCGGACTTCGTAGTGTTCGGCTTCGAGGCCCTCCCGCAGTGCCTTCGCGACTTTTTTCTCGTCCTCGATAACCAGGATGCGCACGGCAGGCTCCGCTCCGGGAACTGGCCGACAGTATAGGCGTTGCTGCGTTGCGAGGAAAAAAGCCGATCCGATTCATTGACCGTGCCGACCGAACCTGCCGGCTTCCACCCGGATTTCAGATAAAGCATGAAGGTGTCCGGTCAACTCGTTGTTTTATAGATTTTTGAACCGAGGCCCGTACCTCGGGTCCAACCTGTCAGTTTTTTAAGGTGCACTCCAAAAAAAAATACGTCAGAGTGCGCAGGCAGTATCAAGCGGTGCAACCCAAGCGGACTGTCGATCCGAGTATTGAATCTGCGGTACTGGGGGAAAGCCATAAAAAAAAGTGCGCGGGTCCGACCCAGCGCACGGATGTTCGGAATACGCTCGCCGTTGTAGAGCGGGTTTTCCTTTCCGGGCGCGCCACTTTTGCAGGCGCCCGCCGCGTACGGGGACGGTCAAGCAGTTTCCCTGGCATAAACGAGCAAGCGCGGGCGCGGCGTGCCGCTGGGTGGCATTTCGTGAAAGCGTCTTACGAAAACAAGGGTAATTCACCTTAACAAGGAGACAGCAAATGTTTTCAAAATTCCCATCACGCACTTTGATTACCGGGCTTCTCGCGGCGCCGGCGCTGTTCGGGGTGTCGCTCGCGACCTCCGGTGGCGCGCTCGCGGCGGGGTGCACCGGACCCGGAGCACCGGCCACCACCGAGACGCGCTGCTATACGGCCGTGCAGATTCCAGGCAATCCGCTGCGGTCGTACGACATCAGCTGGGTCAATCCGCATCGCGCCGAGTACTACCTCGCCGATCGGTCCAACTCGGGCATCGACATCATCGATACCCGCACCCTGACCTTCAAGCGAACCCTCGGCAAGGGCCTTTTCACGGGCGTCAAGCTCAACGGTGCCGGCACCGCAGTGAACAACGATATCTCCGGACCCGACGGCGTGGTGACTCACGGCAAGTGGCTCTATGCCGGTGACGGCGACAGCACGCTCAAGGTGTTCGATCTCGACGGTCCTAACGCGCTTGCTCAAACACCGCTCTTTACCGGCGGCACCACGAGAGTTGACGAAATGGCGTTGACGACGGATGGCGAATTGCTGCTCACGGTGAACAACGCCGAGGACCCGCCCTTCGCGAATCTATTCCAGGCGAATGGCGACCGTCACCATAGTAACGTCTTCGAGAAAACCAAGATCACTATTAACGCCACGCTTTTCCCGGGCACCCCGGCGATCGAGCAGCCGACTTGGGATCCCAAGACCAAGCGTTTCTATGTCTCGGTGCCGATCCTCGGAAAACCGGGGGGATGCGGTACGGCCACCTGCGACGGCGGGATGATGGTGATCGATCCGACCACGGTCCCGTCGGGGTTCATGGTGCTCGGTGCCTTCGATCCGGCCACCAACACCGGCGTCCTGCAACTGAGCGACTGCGGCCCCAACGGCATCACGGTCGGACCGCATGACAATCTGTTGCTCGGCTGCACCCAGGCCAACAATGCGGCCAACAGGAGCACGCTGGTCATCAACGCGGGAAGCAAGCACTTTACCCACGTGAACGGCATCGTCGGCTCGGATGAAGTCTGGTTCAACAAGGGCGACGGTCGTTACTACACGGGCTCCAACAGGAATTGCAAATCGGCGACAGTGTGTTCTGGCAATGCTGCGGACCAGGCGGCAGTGCTCGGCGTGGTCGACGGGACCAGCGTCCTGATCGAAACCATCCCGCAGTCGTCCGGTTCGCACTCGGTAGCGGCCGATTCCAAGCGCAACCTCATCTTCGTCCCGCAGTCGGCGCCGGTTGCTGTAGTTGGTGCTGGTGGCGATACCACGACCGTGGGCGCGGGGATATGCGGCAGCACCAACGGCTGCATTGGTGTCTACGTGCATGATGTCGACCGCGATCGCGACGATCACGACCGTGACCGCGACGACCACGGCCGCGACCGTGACCGCGACGACCACGGCCACGACCACTGAGGTATTTACGTCGCTCTGCGGTTAAGGGGTGACTAGAAGTTCTTGTACCGCATCGGTGGGCGCCGCAGGGCGCCCACCGATTTTTATTTGCGGATCGCCGGCGTTGCGCCGGCGACCAGGCCGCTGCTACTTCACCAGTTGCGCGAAGATGAGGATCAGCCCGACCAGCGAGACGAACCACACCAGCGTGCGCAGCCAGATGATTCCCGCGACAAAGATTACTGCGTAGGCGACGCGCGACCAGAGGAAGATCTGCGCGCCGAGCAGCGTCATGTCGTTGGTCTTGCCGGCGGCCACCGCCACCAGCACCAGCGGCGCGAACAGCGCGATGTTCTCGAGCATGTTCAGGTGCGCGCGCCCTGCGCGCCCGCCCCATCCGGCGATCTCGGGCCAGTTTTCACGGTTGCCCACGAGCTTCATCAGGCCGACCTGCATGAACGCGCCTTGCGCTGCCACGAGCATCTGCACGACCATCAATACCACTGCCCACACGAGCAGCATCAGTTCCGGTTTCATGACTCCCCCTTTATGGTTATGGGAATAGCGGCGCTATGGTACGCCTGATACCGGCTTGCTTGGGCACCGGGATCACCGGCAAGAGCAGGTACGAGGCGCGCATGCCGCCGCTGTATACGATGTGCGTTCCCGCGAACACCTCGGGTGGCCGGTCGCGCGGATCGTCGTGCAGGAACCATCCCGAGCCTCGTTGCGCGCCGGTTTCGCCCTCGCGCTCGAAGTCCTTGCCCTGCAGGGTCAGCGCGAGGCGGTGGCCCACGGGAAGCGAGAGGCTCGCCGGCCAGATTTCGACGTCGACCTCGTAGATGTTTCCGGGGACCAGCTTCTGCGTCTCGTCGTGCGCGTGCAGGGGTTGGTATTCTGTGGAGCGTTTGGCGTCGAGTTTGCGCTGCGACACGCGCAGCCAGCCCTGCGACACCGGCGCCTTAGGCTCGACCGCGGAAAGAAAGGTG
>JBGPTG010000201.1:0-6727 GCA_041490545.1 Gammaproteobacteria bacterium | reverse complement strand
CGCGCCGAGCTTCGCCCGCGGGGCGATCGGGGCGCGCCGCGCGCGCAGCCAGAACCACGGCACCAGCAGCGCGAGCAGCCAGGCGATCAGCCGGTGATCGAACTGCACGGTCGCCATGTTGCTGAAGAAGTTGAGGTACCAAGGTTCGATCGAGAGGATTTCCGGCGGTACGATGCGGCCGTTCATGAGCGGAAAGGTGTTGTACGCGAGGCCCGCGCGAATCCCCGCCACGAGTCCCCCGGAGAGCGCCATCGCGAATATCAGCGCGACGAGCGCTGCGGCGAATCGGCGCAGGCCCCCGGCCGCCGCGCCGCGCGCGCGCGGGAAGAGCAGGTCGAGCGCAACCCACAGCATCGCCGCGTAAATGAGGAAGGCGAGGCCGAGATGCGCCGTGAGGCGGTATTGCGATACGCGCGGGTTGTCGACCAGGCCCGACTTGACCATGTACCAGCCCAGCGCACCCTGCAACGCGCCCAGCCCGAATATCACCGCAAATTTCCACGTCAGCGCGCGGGCGATTTTTCCTCGCAGTGCGAACCACAGGAGCGGCAGCAGGAATGCCGCGCCGATCAGCCTGCCGAGGAGCCGATGGACATACTCCCACCAGAAAATGCTCTTGAATCCCTCGAGAGTCATGTGCGGATTGACCAGTCGATACTCGGGGGTCTCCTTGTACTTCCCGAAGGTTTCCTGCCATCCGGCCGCGTCGAGCGGCGGCAGAGCGCCGACGATCGGCTGCCATTCGACGATCGACAGGCCCGAGTGGGTGAGGCGCGTGACGCCGCCGACCACCACCATGGCGAACACCAGCGCGCAGCAGGCGAGCAGCCACAGCGCGACTGCCTTGTCGCTGCGGGTCGCCGCCGCTTCGTCAGGAAAGGGCACCGCGGTGTCCATGCGCGCCATTCTAGCCGGGCATCAACGGCACGGCGGCGCCTTCGAACGCCGGCCGAGCTGCATCACGAGCATTTTGTTCATCCGCGTGAGATGTTGCGCACGCGCCGCGCATTTCTGCACTGGAGTCCCCGTGGCACATCGGTTAAAGTAATGCGCACTGGAGCGGGGCGTTGCGGCGGGAAAGCGGTCGAATACCCGGACGGCCCGATGGTTTCATCCGCGAGAGGAGGCCATGCATGTTTGCAATCGTATACAAGTCGGACGGCGTTCCGATCTGCGTCCAGGTTGCCGGGGTGTCTCCCGACCCGGTGGTGGTGTGGAATTCCGAGGGCGAGGCGAAGGCGTTCATCGAGAGCAAGGGCGGTGCGGCGGAGTTCCAGCCGGTCGCCGTCAACGAGCAGGCGATGGAGAAGCTGGCCAAGGCGCTCGGCTGTCCAGTCGAGAAACTCATGGTGGAGCCGTATCCGTCGTGACCCGCGCGTTTGGCGAAGCAGATCCTGCGCGCAGTTTGTCCTGAGCTTACCGAAGGACCCAGCCGACCCTAAAGGGTCACCTCCACGTTGTCGATCAATCGAGTCGTTCCCAGCTTCGCCGCAGCCAGCACCACGAGCTTGCGCTCCCCGGACGACGGCAGCTGCAGGTCCGCCTGGCGCCGGATCGCCACGTAGTCCACTTTCCATTTGTCGCCGAACCTCGATAGCGCCTGCGCTTCCAGGCGGGCGTAGTCGCGTTCGCCGGCGAGCAGCGCCTCCCAGACTTCCTTCAGGATGCGATGCAGGCGCGGCGCCTCGGCGCGCTCGGCGCGCGACAGATAGACATTGCGCGAGCTGAGCGCGAGCCCGTCCTCGGCGCGCACGGTTTCCGCCGGGATGATCTCCACCGGCAGCGCCAGCTGCCTCACCATGTCGCGCAGCACCACGTACTGCTGGTAGTCCTTCTTGCCGAAGATGGCGGCGTGCGGCGAGACCATGTTGAAGAGTTTGAGCACGACGGTGGCGACGCCCCGAAAGTGTCCCGGCCGGAACGCGCCTTCCAGGATGTGTTGCAGGTCCGAAGGCTCCACCGTGAAAGTCTGCGGCTCGTGGTAGATCTCGGTTTCGGTCGGCGCGAACACCACGTCGACGCCGACTTCGCTCATTTTGTCGGAATCCGCCTGCAGGGTGCGCGGGTAGCGGTCGAAGTCTTCCCTCGGACCGAACTGAATCCGGTTGACGAAGATGCTGACGACGGTGCACGCGGCTCGATGTTTCGCCAGCCGCATCAGCTGGATGTGGCCCGCGTGAAGATTGCCCATGGTTGGGACGAACACGTTGTCGGGCTCGCGCCGCAGCCGCTCGCGCAAATCCCTCACCGAAGTGATGATGTCCATCGGTCGCCTTAGAAACAGTGTTCTTCGGCGGGGAAGCTGCCGTCCCTGACCGCGCGCACGTAGCGCTCGGCGGCGTCGGCGATGCTGGAGGCTCCGCGCATGAAGTTCCTCACGAAACGAGCCTTCTTTCCGGGGAACACGTCGAGCATGTCGTGCAGCACCAGCACCTGGCCGGAGCAGCCCGGTCCGGCGCCTATGCCTATGGTCGGGATGCGCAGGCGCTGTGTGACCTGCTCGCCGAGCTTCGCGGGTATTGCCTCGAGCACGAGGAGCCCGGTGCCGGCCGTCTCGAGCTCGAGAGCGTCCGCTATCAGTTTCTGTTCGGCGTCCTCGCCCTTGCCCTGGACGCGGTAGCCGCCGAACTGGTGCACCGATTGCGGCGTGAGGCCGAGGTGGCCGCAGACGGGGACGCCGCGCTGGGTGAGGAAGTGCACGGACTCGGCGAGCTCCGCGCCGCCTTCGAGCTTGACCATCTGCGCTCCCGCGGCCATGAGCGCGACCGCGCTGCGGAACGCCTGCTGCGGCGACTCCTGGTAGCTGCCGAAGGGCATGTCGGCGATGAGGAAGGCGCGCTTGCTGCCGCGCGCGACGCAGCCCGTGTGGTAGGCCATGTCGGCGAGCGTCACCGGCAGCGTGGTGTCGTGCCCCTGCAGCACCATGCCGAGCGAGTCGCCGACGAGCAGGCTGTCCAGCCCCGCCGCGTCGAGCATCGCGGCGAAGCTCGCGTCGTAGCAGGTGAGCATGGCGATCTTCTCGCCGTCCTCGCGCAGCTTCTGCAGGGCCTTGATGGTCAGTCGGGTCACGCTAGTCTCCCCAGTTGAAGAACTCGCGGTTGCCGCGCATCGCGCCGATGCGCTGCAGGAGCAGATCGAGGTCGTTTTCCTGACTGACGAAGTTGAGCCTCTCCGAATTCACGATCAGCACCGGCGTCCCGCCGAAGTGATAGAAAAACCGATTGTAGCTGTCCGCCAGCAGGGCGAGATACTCGGAGGTGATCGGGCGCTCGAATTCTACGCCGCGGCGGCGCACGCGTTCGTAGAGGGTCGCCGGGTCCGCCTGCAGGTAGATTACGAGGTCGGGCCGCGGCGCCTGGGGCTTCAACGCGTCGAAAATCTTCTGGTAGAGGGCGAGCTCGTCCCCGGACAGCGTCAGGCGGGCGAAGAGCGGATCCTTCTCGATAAGGAAATCGCTGACGGTGAGCCGGCTGAACAGATCCATCTGCGCGAGCTCGCGCAGCTGCGCGATGCGCTGGAAGAGAAAGAAGAGCTGCGTCGGCAGCGCGAACCTCGCCATGTCCTGGTAGAAGCGCGTGAGGAACGGATTCTGCTCGGGGTGCTCGAGCACGAGGCGCGATCGCAGCCGCTCGGCGAGGCGTTTCGCGAGCGTGGTCTTGCCGACCCCGATCGGTCCTTCGACGACGACGTAGTGGTATTTCGAGGGCAGCACGAGAAGGACCGGGCGCGCGACGGCGCCATCATACAGACTTTCCCTAGCGCCACACGTCGACGGCCTTGCCCCCCGGGGCGGACGGCAGCAGCAGCGCGGCGAGGAGCGCGTGTTGCGCGAAGCGCTGCATGGCGACGGATCAACTCCGGAAAATGAAGTACACCGCGCCCATGATACACAGCGCCGCCCACAGGTAATCGAGCTTCAGCGGCTCCTGCATGTAGAGGAGAGCGAACGGCACGAACACGACGAGCGTGATCGCCTCCTGCATGATCTTCAGTTGCGGCAGCGTGAGCGCGGTGAAGCCGATGCGGTTGCCCGGCACCTGCAGCAGGTACTCGAACAGGGCGATGCCCCAGGAGACGAGCGCGGCGATGTACCAGGGCTTCGCCGACAATTCCTTGAGATGCGCGTACCAGGCGAAGGTCATGAACACGTTGGAGAGCGCGAGCAGCAGCACGGCTTGCGCAACGACGGGAAATTTCATTTGGCTCCCAGCCTTTCGATGATTTGATCCTTGCACGCGGCGAGCAGGGCGGCGACCGGGCCCTCGCCCGGGATCACCAGGTCCGGCGCGATCTGCGCGAGCGGCGCGAGCACGAAGGCGCGCCGGCGCATGCGCGGATGCGGCACCACCAGCCCGGGCTCGTCGATGACACGGCCGGCGTAGAGCAGCAGATCGAGGTCGAGCGTGCGCGCTGCGCCGGGCGCTTCGCGGGTGCGGCCGAAGCGGGCCTCGACGGCGAGCAGCGCATCGAGGAGCGCGCGGGCGGCGAGGCCGGTCTCGATTTCGGCGACGGCGTTGACGAAATCGGGCTGCGCGCCGACGCCGACCGGCGCGCTGCGGTACAGCGGCGAGAGCGCGAGCAGCCGCGTCTGCGGGATTCCCGAGAGCGCCGCGGCCGCGGCGCGCACCTGCGCCTGCGGCTCACCGAGGTTCGCGCCCAGCCCGACAAAGGCTTTCACGGAAGCCATCGGTTCAGTCCGGAGCGCTGAAACGCCACGCGTCGCCGCCTCCGGCGAGCTCGAGCGGCGCGCGTACGTCGGCGCGCCAGTCGCGGATCCGGCCGATCCAGTCTGCGGTCGTCGCGCTCGTAGCTGCCGCCGTATCGTGCGCCGGTTCGGCACGGACCGAACCGGCCGCTGCCGCGTTCTGGACCAGGCACCAGTCGCTGCGGTGCTCGAGAGCATCGTCGCCTGTTTCTTCCACGCAGCCGACCAGCACCCGATCGCAGGTGGCTAGCCAGCCCTGCGCCACGCGCAGCAGCCACGGCCAGGCGTCGGCGGCGAGATGCAGGTGGGCACTGCGCGAAACCGGGTGCCGCTGCGCGAGGAGCGCTGCCGCGAGATGCGGCTGCATGGCGATGAAGGTGAAGGGCATGACCGGAGCGTCGTGGCGCAGGTCATCGTCGAATGCCGCGCGAAAGGCGCGCAGCGCGCCGAGCGGCGAGGACCACACGACGCCGAGACTGCCCGCGCCTCCCGCGGCGTCCAGGCACGACTGGGCGCCGAGCATGCCGAGCTGCGCAAAGCTCCCGGCGCGGCGCAGTTCGGCGGCGAAGCGCGCGCGCACGCGCTCAGGGAACTCCGCGTGCGCGATCCTCAGCGTCGTGGGCGCGAGCAGGTGCACCTCACCCGGTCCTTTCGAGCGCCAGGCTCATGACATTGCCGCCGAATCCGGAAAGGTTGAACAGTACGCGCCGCACGTCGCGAGCGTCGCCGCCGGCGGGCGCAATGCCGACCTCCTCGTCCGGCGTCTCGAATCCCCAGGTTTCGGGCACGCGCCCGCGCGCGAGGCAGCCGAGCAGCAGCGCGAGTTCCGCGGGACCGCTGGCGCCCAGCGTATGGCCAATCGCGCCCTTGAGGGATACGACCTGCGGCGGTGCCGCGAACACCCGCCGCAGGGCGCGCGCCTCGGCGAGATCGGCCATCGGCCCGCCACCTGCCTGGAGCTTGACGAGGTCCACCGCGCCGCCGCGCCAGCCGGCGATGCCCAGCGCGCCGCGCATCGTAGCTTCCGCCGCTTCCCCGCCCGGCGGTGGACCGGTGACGCTCGCCGCGTCGATTTCCGAGGCGAGCGCGGCGACGCGCCATGGGCCGGGCGCGGCGGAGACGAGAACCGCGCCCAGCGCTTCACCCAGCACCAGGCCGTCGCGGTCGCGATCGCATGGACGCGCCGCGGTGCGCGAGAGGAGTTCGAGGCCGGCGAATCCGGCGAGTGTCACACGGTTCGCGAACTCCGCGCCGAGGACCAGGACGTCGCCGAACGCGCCCCCGGCGACGAGGTTCGCCGCGATGTCGAGCGCGGACAGGCCCGAGGTGCATGCGGTGTTGACGGCCATCACCGGGCCGCGCGCGCCGAACCACGCGGCGAGCGACCTGGAGAAATCCAGCGGCAGCGGCAACGCCTCCAAGTCCCCGCCGTCCCACGCGCCGACCGAATGCGAGGACGAACCGACGATGCACGGAAGTGCCGCCCAGTCTCGGGAGCTGAGTGCGGCCCGGCTGCGCAGATCGTCCCCGACTGCACGTGCGATGGTTTCGGCGCGCTGCATCCAGCCGTCGGCGACGACGGGGATCGAAAAATACGGCCAGGAGGCGCCCGCCGCGGAGACGCGAGCCGGCGTCGCCGGCGTCCCCGACACGCGCTGCACGGCGGCGGCGAGGTCGGGCCCGAGCGCGCACGCGAGCGCGGCCGCGCGTACGAACACCGGATTCATGCGCGCCGCTGCAGCAAGGCGTCGGCGAGGTTGCCGACGCAGGAAAGAATGCGCCGCGTTTCCTTGCTGTCGGTGAGTCGCAGGCCGTAGCGTTTCTGCAGCGCCATGGAAACCTGCAGGGCGTCCAGGGAATCGAGCTTGAGCCGGGAATCCGGTCCGAAGATCGGCTCGTCGGCGGCGAGCGCCGCGCCCTCGAGCGATTTTTCCGCCGCATCGAGGATCAGCGCAGTCAGCTCGGCCACGAGCGATTCGCGCGGGCTCATTGGGCGGAATGCAGCACGCGGCGGCGACTATG
>JBGPTG010000200.1:0-6729 GCA_041490545.1 Gammaproteobacteria bacterium | reverse complement strand
GCTTGCCGCTCACCCCGCCCGGGAAGCGCCGGCGTCCTCGACCTCGACGAACTCATCGGATGTCGCGCCAACGATTTCCTGCACATTCATGCCGCGGCCCTCCAGGATCGCATCGGCCATCCCGCGCGCATACAGTCGGATGGCCCGACTGGAATCGTCATTGCCCGGAATCACGTAGGCGATGCCGTCGGGCGAATGATTGGTGTCCACGACGCCGATGACGGGAATGCCGAGCTTCTTTGCTTCGGCAACCGCGCCTTTCTGGTAGCCGACATCGATGATGAACAGCGCATCGGGCGGGCTGTCCAGATCCTTGATCCCGCCGAGACTGCGCTGCAGCTTGGTCAGTTCCCGCTGGAAATGCAGCGCCTCCTTCTTGGCCAGCTTGTCCATGCTGCCGTCCTGGATCATCGAGTCCATTTCCTTCAGCCGCTTGATCGACTGGCGCACGGTCTTGAAGTTCGTCAGCATTCCGCCCAGCCAGCGGTGATCGACGAAAGGAGACAGGCAACGCTCGGCTTCCTCGCGGATGATCTCCCGCGCCTGGCGCTTGGTGCCGACAAACAGCACCTTGCCTTTGTTGGAGGAAAGCCGGCGCACGAACTTCGCCGCCTCCTGATACTTCACCATCGTCGTTTCGAGATTGATGATGTGAATCTTGTTGCGGTGACCGAAAATGAAAGGCGCCATTTTCGGATTCCAGTAGCGGGTCTGGTGGCCGAAATGGACCCCCGCTTCCAGCATCTCGCGCATCGTGGTCGACATGAATACTCCGGTTAGGGTTGGTTCGAGCCGCGCCAGCCACTCGACCCGCGACCCCAAACGGCGGAGATCCCGGGCACCCTAACGGCGGAACGGCAAAAATTTAGCCGAGATCAAAGCCCGGCTAGCCTTAAAATGTTACCATGTGCACTGAACATCGGGCAAGTTTTTCCTGTGCAAACAGTGTATTACTCAGGGCGTACAACCCTCGTCTTTCCGGCCTCCGACAGGTCCGGATTTGTCCAGTCTAAGCCCCTAGCCTTTCTCCCGGATTGGTCCGCCCTGCATGTCGATTGAGCTTAAGAACTCGAATGATATTCAGTACATGCGCGTAGCCGGGCGCCTCGCCAGCGAGGTGCTGGATTTCATTACGCCGCACGTGAAGCCCGGAATCACGACCGGCGAACTCGATCGCCTGTGCCATGACGTCATGGTGAACGAGCAGCACACCGTTCCGGCCCCCCTCAACTACGCGCCGCCCGGCTACAAGCCGTTTCCCAATTCGATCTGCACCTCGGTCAATCACCAGGTCTGTCACGGCATTCCCGGCGAGCGCGTGCTCAAGCCCGGCGACATCCTCAATATCGACGTCACTGTCATCAAGGACGGGTATCACGGCGATTCGAGCCGCATGTACTACGTGGGCGAGCCTTCGGTGCAGGCGCGGCGACTCTGCGATACGACCTACGAGTGCATGTGGCTCGGCATCAGAGCCGTGCACCCGGGAGCCTTTCTTGGGGATATCGGCGCGGTAATCCAGCGGCGTGCCGAAGAGCACGGGTATAGCGTCGTTAGGGAGTTCTGCGGTCACGGAATCGGGCGAAAATTCCACGAAGAACCTCAGGTGCTCCACTATGGCCGACCGGGAACCGGCACGCGGTTGCAGGCCGGGATGATCTTCACCATCGAACCGATGATCAATGCCGGCAAGCCCGCGATACGCGAGCTTGCAGACGGCTGGACCATCGTCACGAAAGACCACAGCCTGTCCGCGCAGTGGGAACACACGGTGCTCGTCACCGACGACGGCTACGAAGTGCTGACCCTGTCCCGGGGCGCCCCACCCCCGCCGCCCAGGGGCTAGATCCGTGCTTTCGACGAGGTCCGCGACCTCCAAACCCAATTCGGCATTCGCGCAGCTGAAAGCCGATACCCAGGCGGCGCGCGCCGCGCTGCAGGCCGGATTCCGGCAGACCGCCGACAGTGCAGCAGTGCTGCGCGAGCATCGAAAGCTCGTCGACCGGTTGCTGAAGGACATGTGGCGGGAGTTGCGCATGCCGGGGTCGCTCGCGCTGCTGGCGGTGGGTGGCTACGGGCGGGGCGAGTTGTACCCGCATTCAGATGTGGACGTGCTGGTGCTCCTGCCCGAATCGCCCACTGCCTCGCTCGCAGCCCGGATCGAGACCCTCGTCAGCCGGCTGTGGGATGCCGGGCTGGAGCTCGGCCACAGCGTGCGCACGATAACGGAGTGCGCCGAGGAAGCGGGCAAGGACGTCACCGTGATGACCAGCCTGATCGAGTCGCGATTGGTCGCCGGAAGCCGCCGTCTTTTCGCCGAATTCGATCGTGCCCGACGCGCAGCTCTCGATCCGCAGGCTTTTTTCAAGGCGAAACGCCTTGAGCAGGAACAGCGATACACGAAATTCCAGGACAGTCCCTACAGCCTGGAACCCAACCTCAAGGAGGCGCCGGGCGGCCTGCGCGACCTGCAGGTGATTCTGTGGATCGGGCGCGCGAGCGGGCTGGGAACTTCCTGGGCCGAGCTGGCGCGCCGCGGCTTGATCACCCGTCAGGAAGCCGCCCAAGCCTTGCGCCATCACAAGCTGCTGCAGGATCTTCGCGTGCGTCTGCACTATGCCGCGGGCCGCCGCGAGGACCGCCTGCTCTTCGATTATCAGGAGAGCCTGGCGCACGACCTCGGCTACGCGGGCTCGGCACACCGCCGCGCCGGTGAGCAACTCATGCAAGCCTACTTCCGGGCGGCGAAGGCGGTGACCCAGCTCAATGTCATATTGCTGCAGAACATCGGCGCCGAGATATTTCCGGCTCGCAATTCCGACACCGAACCGATCAACGAACGCTTCATGCGGGTCGGCGAGCTTCTCGAGGCCCGTTCCGCCGATCTCTTCGAGCACGAGCCCCCGGCGATCCTGGAGAGCTTTCTCGTCATGCAGCAGCGTTCGGAACTGAAGGGCATGACGGCACCGACTCTACGCGCCCTCTGGCGCGCCCGCAGTCGCATCGATGCCGCTTTCCGCCGCGATCCCGCGAACCGCCGCACCTTCCTCGCCCTGCTGCAGCAGCCGCGCGGCATCGTGCATGAATTAAGGCGCATGAACCAGTACGGGATTCTGGGAAGGTATCTGCCCGCCTTCCGCCGCATCGTCGGCCAGATGCAGCACGATCTCTTCCACGTCTACACGGTCGACCAGCACATACTCGCCGTGGTGCGCAATCTGCGCCGCTTCACCATGCTCGAATTCGCCCACGAGTATCCGCTGTGCAGCCGTCTCATCGCCGGCCTCGATCGGCACTGGCTGCTCTACGTCGCAGCCATCTTTCACGACATCGCCAAGGGTCGGGGCGGCGATCACTCGCAACTTGGGAAACTCGACGCCAGGCGGTTCTGCCGCGAACATGGACTGGAGCGCGAGGATGCGCGCCTGGTCGAGTTCCTCGTAGAGCACCACCTCACCATGTCCTCGGTGGCGCAGAAACAGGACCTGTCGGATCCAGAAGTGGTGCGCCGCTTCGCCGAGGTCGCCGGAACGGAACGGCGGCTCGTCGCGCTTTATCTCCTCACCGTCGCCGACATCCGCGGCACCAGCCCAAAAGTGTGGAACGCGTGGAAGGGGAAATTGCTCGAAGACCTTTTCCGCGCCGCGCAGCATCTCCTGAAGGGAGGTCGACTCGAAGCCGACCAGTACATCCAGGGGAAGCAGGAAGAGGCGAAGCGCCTGCTGCGTCTGTATGCCCTTTCGGACACCGTTCAGGAGGTGCTCTGGCGCAATTTCGACGTGTCGTATTTCCTCCGCTACGACGCTCAGGAAATCGCCTGGCACACCCGCCTGCTGCACTACCGGGTCACCGTGGAATCACCCGTCGTCAAGGCGCGACTCTCCCCCGCCGGCGAAGGGCTGCAGGTTGTGATCTACGTGCCCGACCAGCGCCAGTTGTTCGCGCGCATCTGCGGTTATTTCGGGTCCCTGGGATTCAGCATTGTGGACGCGAAGGTCTATACGACGCGCCACGGCTACGCGCTCGACACGTTCCAGATCCTGGATACCGGCAGCGTGGCGCATCCCCGGGACATGATCGCGCAGATCGAAAAAGACCTGGCGGAATGGCTGGCCAGGCAGGCGCCCTTGCCGCTGTCGACTCAAGGGAGAGTGTCTCGGCGCGTCAAGCACTTTCCGATCGCCCCGGAGGTGCGGCTGGTACCGGACGAAAAGGGGCAGTACTACTCGCTCTCGGTGACCGCCGGTGACCGTCCCGGACTTCTGTACGCCATCGCGCGCGTCCTGAGCCGCTATGATGTCAACCTGCACACGGCCAAGATCGCGACGCTGGGAGAACGCGCCGAAGACGTTTTCGTTGTCTCGGGCGCGGCTCTGGCAAATTCCAAGACGGCATTGCAGCTCGAAACCGAACTGATCGAGGCTTTGCAAGCCTAGCCGCAGCCTGCACGGATGCGGACGGCTTGCCGCGGCCTTCAGTCGTCCATCACATCTTCGCCGGGAAACAGCACGTCGATGTAACCGAAGAGCGCCATGTCGCGGATCCGCATCGGATACAGGATTCCGTCAAGGTGGTCGCATTCGTGCTGCACCACCCGCGCATGGAATCCTTCCACGCTGCGGTCGATGGGGTTGCCGGACTCGTCGAATCCCCGGTAATGCAACCGCTTGAAGCGCGGAACAACGCCGCGCATGCCGGGTACCGACAAGCAGCCTTCCCAGGCTTCCTCCAGCTCCTCGCCGATCGGCGAGATGACCGGATTGACCAGCACCGTATCCGGAACTTCCTCGGCATCCGGATAGCGCGGGTTGCCCGTGACGCCGAAGATCACCAGGCGCAGGGGCACTCCGATCTGCGGCGCCGCCAGCCCCGCCCCGTTCAGGTGAGCCATGGTGTCGCGCATGTCAGCGACGAGTTCGCGCAACTCGGCCGTGCCGAAAACTTCGACCGGGTGCGCCTTTTCGAGAAGCCGCCGGTCCCCCATCTTCAGGACCTCGCGGATCACAGTGCGGTCACCGCGTCGATGATGTTGCGCACCCGCTGCATCGCCGCCTTGAGCACGTCCTCGATCTCCTGCAGGCGGATGCCGCGCGCGCTGGCGCCCCGGCCGGCGGCGTGATTGACGACGACTGCGATCGCCGCGTAGTCCAGATCGATTTCGCGGGCGAGCGTGGCTTCGGGCATGCCCGTCATTCCGACGATGTCGGCCCCATCACGCTCCAGCCGGTTGATTTCCGCGGCCGATTCGAGCCTCGGCCCCTGCATCGCCGCATAGACGGCGCCGTCCACGACTTCCTCGCCACAGGCCTTCGCCGCGGCAAGCAGGCGTGCACGAAGAGCGGCGGCGTACGGCTCGGTAAAGTCGATGTGCTTCACCGGGGCTTCGTTCTCGAAAAACGTGTTCATCCTGCCGCAGGTATAGTCGATGATCTGATGCGGAATCACTATTTTTCCCGGCCCGAGATCGTCGCGAATGCCGCCGACCGAAGCCACCGATACCATCGCGCTCGCCCCTTGCTCTTTCAACGCCCAGAGATTGGCGCGGTAGTTGACCTGATGGGGCGCGATGGTATGCCCGTATCCGTGGCGAGCGAGAAACACGACAGGCGAGCCCCGGATCGAGCCGAAGGTGAGCGGGCCTGAGGGTTCACCGTAAGGCGTACGCACCACCTGCTGCCGCGAGACGTCGAGGTTGGCGAGCTGAGACAGGCCCGTGCCGCCGATGATTGCCAGCATGGCCGGTCAGGATCCCTTGACCGCGTAGATCGCCGGCAGGTTCCGCCAAGCCCCGGACACGTCCATGCCGCAGCCGAATACGTAGCGGTTCGGCAGCGTCAGGCCGACGAAGTCCGGAACGATGGGCTTGCGGCGGCCGATGTCCTTGTCGGCGAGCACGGCGCTGTAGCAGCTGGCAGCGCCCAGCGCCAGCACGCGCTCGCGAATTGCCGCGAGTGTCTCCCCGCCGTCGAGAATGTCATCCAGTATCAGCACGACGCGACCCGCCACGTTATCTCTCGGCGAGACCGTCCAGGTAATTTCACCTCCGGAGGTGGCCCCCCCGTAACGAGATGCGTGCACGTAGTCGAACTCGAGCGGAAACCGCAGCTGCGGCAGGAGATGCCCGGCAAAAACAATCGATCCCCCCATCACCGCAAGCACGAGCGGATAGCGATCTTTGAGGCTCGCTGTGACCTCCGCGGCAAGCCGGCGTATGGTGTCCTGCACGCTCGCCTCGTCGAACAGTTGATCCGCGGTTCGCAGGATCTCCCAGGCTTCTTCGGGACTCATGGTCGTGCGCGGAAGTATAGGCGCAAACCTGCTGCACTCTTCAAAGGCTTGCCAGGAACCGCTCGAAATCCTTGCCGACCTCGGGGTGTTTGCGCCCGTACGCCACGGTCGCCTTCAGATAGCCGAGCTTGGAACCGCAATCGTAGCGCGTGCCCTTGAAGCTGTACGCGAGAACGCGATCCTCGCCCAGAAGCGCGGCGATAGCGTCGGTCAACTGGATTTCGCTCCCCGCACCCGGCTTGATCTGCTCCAGGTGATGGAATATCCGGGGCGTCAGGATGTAGCGCCCGACGACCGCCAGCGTCGAAGGCGCATCCTCGGGCTTGGGCTTCTCCACGATCGCCATGATGCGTTCGACATCCTTGGCGACCGGCTCGGTCCGCACGATTCCGTACTGGCGGGTCTGCTCCCTGGGAATCTGCTGCACCGCCAGCACCGAAG
>JBGPTG010000199.1:0-6744 GCA_041490545.1 Gammaproteobacteria bacterium | reverse complement strand
GTCGCGCCGCAGACCATCGAGATCGATCTCGAGATCGCGGTGCCGGGCGACAAGGTGTTCGCAAGCGGCAAGGTCGCCGACACCATCGACTACGCGGTCGTCGCCGAGAGCATCCGGGGGCTGCTGGCGAAGGAGCGCTTCGGCCTCGTCGAGAGCCTGGCGGAGAAGATCGCCGAACTGATACTTGCCGATTTCCGGGCGCCGCGCGTCAAGGTGAGCATCGCGAAGCTCGGCGTGCTGCGCGACGCGCAGCGCGTCGGCGTGAGCATCGAACGCAGCCGCGCGTAGCACGTCACCCCCTTGGGTGGTGTTTCTGGTGCAGCGCCTTCAGGCGCTCGCGCGCCACGTGCGTGTAGATCTGCGTGGTCGAGATGTCGGCATGGCCGAGCAGCATCTGCACCACGCGCAGGTCGGCGCCGTGGTTCAAGAGATGCGTGGCAAAGGCATGGCGCAGAGTGTGCGGCGAGAGCGCCTTGCCCGGGATCGCCGCCGCCGCGCGCCTCCTGAGGAGGTGCCAGAACGCCTGGCGCGTCATCGGCGTACCGCGCGCGGTGACGAACGCGTAGTCGCTGTCGCGCCCGCCGAGCATCACCGGCCGGCCCTCCTTGTACCAGCGCTGCAACCAGGCGATCGCCTCCTCGCCGAGCGGCACCAGGCGCTCCTTCGAGCCCTTGCCGAAGATGCGCACCACGCCCATGTCGAAGCTCACCTCGACCAACTTCAGCCGCGTCAGCTCGGAGACGCGCAGGCCGCTCGCGTACAGCACTTCCAACATCGCCCGGTCGCGCAAGCCCAGGGCTGTCTCCGGATCGGGTTGCGCCAGCAGCAGCTCGACGTCGGCCTCCGACAGCGTCTTCGGAAAGCGCTGCGGGCGTTTCGGCGTGTCGAGCTTGAGGGTAGGATCGGCGGCGATGCGCTGGCCGCGCAGCGCGAACTGGTAGAAGCGCTTCAGGCTCGAATGCAGCCGCGCCTGCGTGCTCGAACGGATGCCACCCGACTTGCCTGCTCGCCGGGCGTTGCGCGCGGCGAAATAGCCCGCGAGGTCGGCCTCGGCGGCACCGAGCAGCGTCGCGCGTCCCTGCCGCTCCAGCCACTGCGCGAAGAGACTCAGGTCGCGCCGGTACGCCTCGAGCGTGTTCTTCGCCAGGCCATCCTCCAGCCAGACGGCGTCGCAGAACTCATCGAGCAGCGCCGTGTTCTCCGCGTTCATGGCGCGGCCGCGCCCTCGTGGGCGAGCAACCAGCGCTTCACCGTGATCTCGAACCCGCCGCGCTGGTGCGCGAAGCCGCCGATCCCGGCGGCGGCGAGCACGCGATGGCAGGGCACGACCAGCGGCAGCGGATTGGCGCCGCAGGCCTGGCCGACCGCGCGCGCCGCGGATCCCAGCTCGCGCGCGAGCTCGCCGTAACGGCGCGTGGCCCCCGGGGGAATCGCCGCGATCTTCTGCCAGACGCGGCGCTGGAACGGCGTGCCCCGCGGAGCGAGGGGCAGGTCGAAGCGGAACAGCGGATCGTCGATGTAGCGGCGAAGCTGGACGCAGGCGCGCTCGGCGAGCCGGTTCTGCGGCGCGAGCACCGCGCCCGGTTTTCCGAGAAAGACGATCTCGATCAGCGCCTCTTCGGTCGCGCGCAGACCCAGCGACGCGAACGGCGCCGCCAGGATCGCCTGATAGGAGTCTGCGGGGGATCGCATGGCGCGGCTACTCGCGCCATGATAGATCAGGCGGGCAAAAGGGTCTCGCCGGGTCTACGCGCGTCAGGCCTTGGCGGCCGCCGGGCTGCGCCTCAGGGTCTGCATGACGAGCACGAGCGCCATCAGGGCGATGCCGATCGCATCGAACAGCGCCTTGGGATAGACGAGCAGGAGCCCCGCCGCAATCAGCATCCACTGCTCGATCCAGGTCGTGCGCTTCAGCGCCCAGCCCTGCACGCCGCCGGCAAGCGCGGCGATGCCGAGGGCGCATGTGATAGTCACGAGCGCGATCGAGCCCCAGTCGGCATTCCCGAGCGTCTTCATCGAGCCGGTGAGGAGGAGCCCCGTCCCGGAAGGATCGAGCACGAACATGAACGGCACGAGGAACGCGGGCATGGTGTACTTCCACGACTGCAGCGTGGTCTTGTACGGGTCGCCGCCGGTGATCGCCGCGGCGGCGAAGGGCGACAGTGCCGTCGGCGGGGAGACTTCGGAGAGCACCGCGTAGTAGAAGATGAACATGTGCGCGGCGAAATCCGGCACGCCCAGCTTGATCAGCGCCGGCGCGGCGATCACCGCGCAGATGATGTAGGACGCGGTCACCGGCACGGCGAGCCCGACGATCCAGACGATGAGCGAAGTGTAGAGCGCGGTGAGCAGCAGCGAGCCCGCGGCGTAGTCGATGATGATCGCGCTGAACTTGAGGCCGAGCCCGGTGAGCGTTACCACGCCGACGATGATGCCGGCACCGGCGCAGGTGACGGCGACGCTGAGCACGCCGGTCGAGCCGGCCTCGAGCGCCTGGAAGAACTTCGACTGCAAGATTCCCTTCATCAAGGGTTCGCGGCCGCGGAAGAGATCGTAGGAGAACAGCGCGCAGTCGCGGTGCAGGAAGCTGGTGGCAAACGACGCCAGCGTGGCCCAGAACACCGACATCACCGGCGAGTAGCCCATGAGCATGAAGACGACGATCGACACCAGCGAGAGGAAATGGAACCAGTACTTTCGGGTGAGGCTCCACAGCGATTCGACCTGCTCGAACACCACCGCGTGCATGCCGAACTTGCGCGCGTCGATCTCGACCATGAGGAACAGCGCGAAGTAGTAGAGCAGGGTGGGAATCGTCGCCATCAACAGCACGTCGAGATACGAGATCTTCAGGAACTCGGCGATGAGAAAGGCCGCCGCGCCGAGCACCGGCGGCGAGATGATCGCGCCCAGGCCCCCGGCCGCGAGCAGCCCGCCCGCGGCGTTTTTGCCGTAGCCGGCCTTGACCAGCATCGGGTAGGCGACCGAGCCGAGCGTCACCGTGGTGGCGACACCGCTCCCCGACGGGCCGCCGAGGAGGAACGAGGCGAGCACCACCGTGCGGCCGGCGCTGGTGGACTTCCCACCCATGGCGGAGAAGGAGAAGTCGATGAAGAACTTGCCCGCCCCGGAGAACTGCAGGAACGCGCCGAAGATGGTGAACAGGATGATGAGCGACGAGGACACGTCCACGGCGACGCCGAAGATGCCCTCGAGCGTCATGGTCAGGTGGCCCACGAGCCGCCCGACCTCGTAGCTGCGGTGCGCCCAGGCACCGGGAAGCTGCTCGCCGAACATCGCATAGAGAACGAAGGCGATCACCACCGCCGGCATGATCCAGCCGGTGGCGCGGCGCATGCCCTCGAGGATGAGGAGAATCAGCGCGACGCCGACGATGATGTCCCAGTTGTCCGGCGAGGTATTGCGGTCCCAAATGTCGTCACCACCCTGGAGGGTGTAGGCGATCACGGCGATGGCGGCGAGCGCGGCGATCCAGTCCCACCACATGATGCGGTGGCGGTAGCGCTTGGCGAAGGGAAAGAGCAAATAGACGAGGAACAGCACGAACGCGACGTGCACCGGGCGCATCACCTGCGCCGGCACGATCGCATACGCCGAGTAGAGGTGAAACACCGACATCACCACCGCCGCCGCGCTGACGAAGGCGCCCAGCCACCCGCGCAGGTTGTTGCGCGCGCCCTCCTCTGCCTCGATGAACTCCTCGGCTTTTTTCAGCGCCTCGGCGTCGATGACAGGATCATCGGCCGACGGTTTCGCGATCTCGCTCATCCCCGCCTCCTCGGCGGCAATGCTATCACGCTCGGGAGTGCGCCAGAATCTTCCCGATGCGACGGTGACATCTTCTCAGGGTGAGCCAGGTATCAGGCGGTCTGCACCTTGAGTTCGCCCGGCTCTTCAAGCACCAGAATGCTGCCCGCGGGCAACGTGCGCTTGAGATCGTCAAGGTGCGGGGGGTTCCGAAACGTTATGCCAACGGCGAGACCACGTGCCTCCATCGAGGATAAGCGCTCGACTGTGCTCACCTCCAGGCGCCGCGCCACTGCCTGGCCAAGCACGAGGGGTAGCGTCACCTGCCCTACGCGCACCATGCCGGTCCGGACGTGGCCTACCAGCACGATGCCCCGACCGGCGATGTTGATTGCATTGCGAACCTCGATCTCCGCGGCCATTCTGTCAGCTGTCGCAATAGCGATGCATCCGCCTAACGAGGTGTTGAAAAATTCCCCGAGTCGGAAAACGTCCGGTATTTCGGGGTAGATTTATTCTACCCAGTTGACGCGGACGCTAGACGCTCATTGGTGGAAACTCATAAGTGACTTTTGTGTCGCTCACCACGACGATTCTTCGTGCCTGTAGTAGCTCCATCAGCGATGATAGCTTCTCTTCAGTCAGCTGCTTCTTAAAGAGCGTGTGTACCGTGTTGCGCAGTGTCGTGACTTTGCGAGGTCTCGCAGAGCCTCTCTTCTGAAGGTCGGCAACTACGAGAGCGAGCATATCGTCCAAGGTTGCGGCGGCCCGGGTCGACATGATCCGTTGTGAGCTTGAGCTTGTGGTTCCTTTCGGACACTTGAACTGGCCTCTCTGATTGAGCACGACCTGAAGCTTATCTTTGAGCGACTTATCCCCGAACAAGGCGTTGAGAGACTTGCAGCACGCGACACAGTTCTCCTCGTTGTTGCTCCCACCATTAGGGCTTGCGACAAGATGCTCGACGCTGGCCTCGCCCGCAGGCAGAGGCTCTTTGCAGAAGAAGCACAGTCCTCCTTGAAGGAACGTGAGCCGGTCGAGGAGCTTCATTGGGGCGGGCGTCTAATGAGGCTGTAGAAAAGGTCCCTGAGCGGAAAATGTTCAGTACTTCGGGGTAGATTTATCCTTCCCATAGTCGCGAGCGCCGAACACAGCGCGTTCTGAGGGGTCGATTTTGTCATCTGCGTGGCGTGGTTGGAGGTAAAAGACCTCTTCTACAGCCTCAACGTAGAGCCCATCGGCGTGCGCCGGTTTTATGGCGCACGTCCGCGTGGGGCGCCGGGTTAGTGCTCAACTGTGTGCCGCGAGCTCTTCACGCACGATCTTGCGCACGAGCTCCTGAGTTACTGGAGGATCCACCAAACCAAGGTGGGTTCGGAGCGCGTCGTTAATAAGGGTTTGATAGCCCTTTCCGGACTTTTCGGACTCGGTCTTGAAGCGCTTGAGAGTCGCGTCATCGATATAAATGGTAATACGCGTTTTCCCGGTGGTAGGAATCACCGCACCACGCTTGCCTTTGGAGAAGTCATATACTTTTTTCATAGTTCCTTCGCTCTTTGGGGTCAGCCTTCCGCACCGATATGATTCGCGCTCCGTCTTGCCGGGGAGTGTGAATCACGACCATCAACGACCCGAGCAGGTTCATTCCGATGGTAACGAAGCGATGCTCGCCTTCCGCGGAGTCATCCTCGACGGTTAGCGCGAGCGGGTCATTCAACACCCCGTCACCCTCGGAAAGAGATACGCCGTGCCTCTTGAGGTTTACTGCATCCTTCTTCGGGTCGAAGTCGGCGGACACAGGCCAAGTATATGCACGATATGCATATCAGTCAACGTACTCGATCGAAGACGCGCGATCTCTGGTGTTGAGCACTAAACGAATGGCTTAACGCGAGTGTGAGGCGGCCATGGTACTGACGCAACCCGCCAAGGCGAACAGCAAGGCAATGCACGAAAGAGTTTTCGATAACCTGTCCATATGTCCTCCGATATAGGTCGATGTCTGTTGCCCGCCGTCAGGATACCAAACGGAACGGGTGCGGATAGATCGTTGTAGTTTATGCACTAGTAGAGCGATCACCGTGACGCCCAGCGCGCGGCTGAGCGGCGCGCGCCGCCGTTGTGCGCGTCCGCCTCGATCCGCTGGTTAGGCGATTGAACGCCTTTCATTGAAAACGGATAGATGCGCGCATACGTTGCATTTTTTTACGGGCTGCCTCCAGATCTTTGTTCGTTAATGAGGTGGCGTTGGCTGGACCGAACACCGTGTTGATTTCGGAATGCAACATATACATGAACTTATTATTGTAAAAGACCAGGAGCGCCCTAACAGAATCCCACCTCTTCCCCGTTTTTCCGTCCAGTACAGAGGAAATCTCTGGGATCACGGCAACCGCGAAGAAAGCTCGATCCGGGCCCGAGCCGAGGAACTCTTCATGCACGATTTTCGATTGCGCAGATACCGGCCGGAAGTAAGTTGGTAGCGCGTAGTCGTGCACGAAGCCACGGTATGCGGAATCCCTTTTTGCAGGATCATTGAGAACAGCTTCAGCGGTTGCGGGGAGACTCGCGTACGTGATGCCTTCATTGTTTCCCATATCGTCAAGAACGGAGACGATTCCACTTCGTTCATCGTTCTTGTCCTGAATCCGTATGTTCCCGCGGTCAAGTGGCAGCACAAAATTTCCGAGTGGGGCGTAATAACTCCCGTTGGAGACCTTTCCTTTGGTTGTTGCACAGCCTGATAAAAAGAGAAGTGGAATGACGATTCCGAAAAACAGCAAGACAAGACTATGGATTTGCCGCTATTCATAACTCACCTCCTGTAGGTAATCGCCTAACGAGGCTGTGCGAAAAGTCCCTGATTCGAAAAACCGCGGATTTTGCGGGGTACACTTATCCTTCCCGCAAGCACGATCGCCGAACACAGAGCGTTCTGAGAGGTCGATTTTTTCATCAACATAGCGTAATCAAAGC
>JBGPTG010000198.1:0-6746 GCA_041490545.1 Gammaproteobacteria bacterium | reverse complement strand
GTTTCACCCCGGTCGAGACCGCCGCCTTTCTCCGGTCGGAATCGGCCCGCTACCAGTCCATCGTCGAATCGGGCGGAATCAAGACCGAATGAGCGGTTTCCCCGGCGGCCTTCGGGCGGAACGGCGCGAGCGGCTCGCCTCCGCCATGGCGGCCGAAGGCATCGACGTCCTCGTGGTGGCGGGCAATCCCTGGCGCAGCGACTACCTGCGCTTCGCCATCGACGTGACGCTCGCCGAAGGCCAGGCGTTCGCATTCGTCCGCCGCGACGGAGGCACGCGGCTGATCGCAGAGAACGAAGCCGAGGCCGAGCGCATCCGCGTGGAGCAGCCTGAGATCGAAGTGTCCGGCTCGCGCTCGCCCATCGAGGCGACAGCGCAAGCGATCGCGACCCTGGGTCCGGGGCGAATCGCCCTGGCGCCGTTCGCGGCGATTCCTTGCGGGCTCGCGACCGAACCCCTCCGCGCGAGCATCGGCACGGCAACCGCGATGCTCGACCGCCTCATGCTGCGCAAGTCTCCCGCCGAAATCGACGCTTTCCGGCGTGCCGCGTCCCTCGCCGACGAAGGCTACGCAGTCTTTTGCAAGGCGGCGCGCGTCGACCGGCCCGAATACGCGCTCGTCGCCGACGTCGAAGCGTTCTTTCGCTCGCGAGGCTGCCCGGAGAACTTCCAGATACTCGCTTCCGGAGGCCGGGAAGTTCGCGGCATGCACCCGCCAGGGGAACGCCGCCTTGCGCCGGGGGATCTCGTCACCACCGAACTGACGCCGTGCGTGGACGGCTACTACGCCCAGATCTGCCGCACGCTAGTCATCGGAGATCCAAACGATGCGCAGCGGCGCGCCTTTGCGGTCTACGACGCGGCGCTCGAGGCGGGCGTTGCGGCGGTGCGTCCTGGCGTTACTGCAGGCGAGGTCGCAAAGGCGGAGAACGAGGTGTTCCGTGCGCACGGCCTCGGCGAGTACGTGACCTCGGAATACACGCGCGTGCGCGGTCACGGCCTCGGGCTTTATGTCGACGGGAAGCCCGCGGTACTCGAGGACGTCGAGCTCGTGCTGGAACCCGGCATGACGCTCATCGTCCATCCGAATACCTATCATCCGGAAGTCGGCTACTTCGTGCATGGAGACTCGCTGCAGGTGACGGCAGCCGGTTGCGAGGTCGTGACGCACACGCCCCGCAAACTTTTTTCCGTTCCGGGGAACTGAAGCGTGCGCCGCGGCCTCATCAGCTGGTCCCGCGACGAGGTTGCGGCCTCTGTGCTCGACGATCGGGTTTCGCGGTTGCAGGCGGCGATGCGAAAGGCCGGCCTGGGAGCGGTGATCGCGTATACGTCTTTCGCGCGGCCCAGCGCAGTGGCCTGGCTTACGCATTTCGTGCCGTATTGGAACGAGGCAATCTTGGTCGTGCACCCGGCGGGACCGCCGGTATTGCTCGCAGCGTTCTCGAAACGCGTGCACGACTGGATTCGCGAGGTCAGCCACGTTGGGGAAGTCCGGGCCGCACCCGATCTTGGACGCGCGGTCGTGAAGTATTTCGACGAACACCCGGCCGCGGCCGGGCGAATCGGCGTGGTGGAACTCGATGCCTTGCCCTGGCCGGTGGCCGCCCCACTGATCGACCGACACGGCGTTTCGCTGGTTGATGCCACCAGCGTCTTTGCGGGCGTCCGCCAGCCGGCGGACGAGGTGGAAATCCGGCTTGCGCGACGCGCATCGCAAATCGCGGCGGGCGCCTTTGCTGCGATCCCGGCGGGCATCCGCCGCGCGTCGCAACTGCTTGCCGCGCTGGAGGGCTCTGCGCGCCTCGGCGGCGCCGAGGACGTCCAGCTGCGCCTCGCCGCCGATCTCGGCAGCGAGGCCACCTTGCGGCGCGTCGAGGGAGATGCGCCGCTCGCGAACCGCCACGCCGTCCAGATGCTGGTGACGTACAAGGCTGCCTGCGTGCGCGTCACGCGGTCCTTGTGTGCGGGCGCCGCGCCGCGGTCCTGGCAAGCGGCGGCGGGCTGGCTGGTGCGTGCCGGCGCGCGCCTTGGCGAAGACGGCCTCGCAACGGGTACCGCCGACCCTGCCCCGGGCCGGATTTCGTTCTGGCAGATCGAGTCCAGCCTGGGGAGCCAACCCTTGTCGGCGGTCGCGGGCAGCCAGGGCGGCGTTGCGCCCGTCCTGCCCGCGGGATCGCTCGCGTCGCTGTCAGTGAGAATCGATCTGGACGACGGTCCCTGGCTGGGCGGCGGCGCCCTGCAAGTCGGCGGCCGTGCCGCCGACGCCTGGATTGCCCAGGAAAGCTCCGAATAAGTCAGACCGACGACGTTCTTACAGGAGGCTAGACTTTCCCTAGCCCACGGCGCGTTCGCGATTCTCGTCCTCGGGGTTTGCCCCGAAGAAGCTGCGCTTGAGCTCGGCGAGGCGATTGCGCGCCTCCGCGGCCTTTTCAAACTCGAGGTTTCTGGCGTGCTCGATCATCTGCTTCTCCAGCTGGCGTATCTCCCTGGCTAGCTGCTTTTCCGACATCGACTCGTAACGCGCCTGTTGCTGTGCCGCCTTCAGCTCCTGCCGAAGATCCTGGACATCGCGCGCCCCCTCGATCATGTCGTGCACCTGCTTGGAAATCCCGATCGGCGTAATGCCGTGTTTCGCGTTGAACTCGACCTGCTTGGTGCGGCGACGTTCGGTCTCTTCCATGGCGCGGCGCATCGAATCGGTCACCCTGTCGGCATAGAGAATCGCCGATCCGTTCAAGTGCCGGGCTGCCCGGCCGATGGTCTGGATGAGCGCGCGCTCCGAGCGCAGGAAGCCCTCCTTGTCGGCGTCGAGAATCGCCACCAGCGACACCTCCGGCAGGTCCAGTCCTTCTCTCAACAGATTGATGCCGACCAGGACGTCGAACTCGCCCAGGCGCAGGTCGCGGATGATCTCGACCCGCTCGACCGTTTCGATTTCTGAATGCAGGTAGCGCACTTTCACGCCGTGTTCCGCGAGGTAGTCGGTCAGTTCTTCGGCCATGCGCTTGGTAAGCGTCGTCACCAGGACCCGCTCGCGGCGCGCCACACGCAGGCTGATCTCCGAGAGCAGATCGTCAACCTGGGTGGAGGCCGGACGCACCGACAGCTGCGGATCGATCAGCCCGGTCGGCCGGACCACCTGCTCCACAACCTGCCCGGACTTGCGCTGCTCGTAGTCAGCGGGAGTGGCCGAAACGAAAATCGTCTGGCGCATGATGCCCTCGAACTCCTCGAACTTCAGCGGCCGGTTGTCGAGCGCCGAGGGCAGACGGAACCCGTAGTCGACGAGATTCTCCTTGCGCGAGCGGTCGCCCCGGTACATGCCTCCGAGCTGGCCGATGGTGACGTGCGACTCGTCGATGAACATGAGGGCGTTGGGCCGGAGGTAATCGATCAGCGTCGGCGGCGGCTCGCCCGGCTTTCTGCCGGACAGGTGCCGGGAGTAATTCTCGATGCCCTTGCAAAACCCCAGTTCATTGAGCATCTCCAGATCGAATCGGGTGCGCTGCTCGATGCGCTGCGCCTCGAGGAGCTTGCCGGCCGTCTGGAAGGAGTCGATTCTCTCCGCGAGTTCCACTTTGATCGCCTCGATCGCACGCAGCGTGGTGGCACGCGGCGTCACGTAGTGGCTCGATGGGTAGACGGTGAATCGCGGCACGCGCTGGCTTGCATGCCCGGTGATCGGGTCGAAAAGCGTCAGGCTGTCCACCCCGTCGTCGGCGAGGGCAATGCGTAGCGCTGTTTCAGAATTCTCCGCAGGAAACACGTCGAGCACGTCACCCCGGACCCGGAACGTTCCGCGTCCGAACTCGAGCTCGTTTCGCTCGTATTGCATCGCCGCGAGCCGCGCGATGATGTCGCGTTGCGAGATGCGCTCCCCGTCGCGAAGATGCAGGATCATGCCGTGGTAGTCGACCGGATCGCCGATCCCGTAGATGCACGAGACCGTTGCGACGATCACGACGTCCTCGCGCTCCAGCAGCGACTTGGTAGCCGAGAGGCGCATCTGTTCGATGTGTTCGTTGATGCTCGAGTCCTTCTCGATGAACAGATCGCGCGAAGGCACATAGGCTTCCGGCTGGTAGTAGTCGTAGTAGGAGACGAAGTACTCGACGGCGTTATCCGGAAAAAACCCGCGCATTTCGGCGTACAACTGGGCGGCGAGTGTCTTGTTCGGCGCGAGCACCAGCGCCGGCCGCCCCAGGCGCGCGATGACGTTGGCCATGGTGAAGGTTTTCCCGGAGCCGGTCACGCCGAGGAGCGTCTGATAGGCGAGGCCGTCCTGCAGCCCCTCGACGAGCTTCTCGATCGCCGCCGGCTGGTCGCCCGCCGGCGCAAACAGCTGCGCGAGCCGGAACGGACTCTTGGGAAATGAAGCGATCACGGGTAGAATCGGAGCCGAAAAACTCTCGAGTCTAGCATGATGAACGCTCCCTACTCACCCTCCCTCCTCTCTAGAATCCAGATGGCGCCCCGCGACCCGATCCTCGGGCTCACGGAGGCCTTTAACACCGACGCGAACGCCAGGAAGGTGAACCTCGGGGTCGGTGTCTACTACGACGACAACGGCAAGGTACCGCTGCTCGAGTGCGTGCGCCGGGCCGAAAAGATGCTGATCGAGCAGGCATCGCCGCGCGGCTATCTGCCCATCGACGGCCTGCCGGCCTACGACCGCGCCGTGCGCGAGCTGGTGTTCGGCGCGGAGTCGCCCGCACTGCGCGAGAACCGCATCGTTACCGTACAGGCCCTGGGAGGCACCGGCGGCCTCAAGGTTGGCGCTGATTTCCTGCGTCACTTCGCCCCGGGAGTGGAGGCGTGGATCAGCGATCCGACCTGGGAAAACCACCGCGGATTGTTCGAAAATGCGGGATTCGCAGTCCGCACCTACACGTACTACGACCCCGTTACCCACGACGTGGATTTCGAGGGCATGCTCTCCGGCCTGCGCTCGATGCCGGCCGGATCGGTCGTCGTGCTTCACGCCTGCTGCCACAACCCCACCGGCGCGGATCTTTCCGAGGCGCAGTGGAAGAGCGTGATAGACGAAGTCGCCGCGCACGGGCTGATCCCGTTCCTCGACATCGCCTATCAGGGCTTCGGCAGCGGCCTGGAGGCAGACAGCGCCGCCGTGCGCGGCTTCGTCGGCGCCGGCGTCCCGTTGTTCGTCTCCAGTTCGTTCTCGAAGTCGCTGTCGCTGTACGGCGAGCGTGTAGGTTCGCTTTCGGTGGTAACCGGAAGCTCCGAGGAAGCCGACCGGGTGCTGTCCCACCTAAAGCGCCTGGTTCGGACCAACTATTCAAATCCGCCGACGCACGGCGGCCGCGTTGTCGCCACGGTGCTGACCACGCCCGAGCTGCGATCGCTCTGGGAGCGGGAACTCGGCGGGATGCGCGAGCGTATCCGGGAAATGCGCCGGCAATTCGTGAAGAAGCTCGCGGAACGGGTTCCGCAGGCAGATTTTTCCTTTATCGAACGCCAGCGCGGGATGTTCTCCTATACGGGGCTCACGCGCGAGCAGGTCGTCCGGCTGCGCGAAGAGTTCGCGGTCTACATGATCGAGAGCGGCCGCGTCTGCGTCGCCGCGCTCAACACCAAGAACATCGACTATTCCGCGGACTGCATCGGGCAGATCATCACCCGGGTCTAGTCGCATCGCGCCGGCCGGGCGCTGCCTCCAAAAGCCCGGCGATGGTCTCCAGCAGAAAATCGATCTCGGATTCGCCGATCACGTAGGGCGGCATCCAGTAGACCGTGCTTCCCAGCGGACGCAGGAGTACGCCGGCCTCGATCGAGCGCCTGTGGAAATCCGGCCCGAATTCGGGCGCCGCTTCGCGAACGTCGAACGCCCAGATCATGCCGGTGTTGCGAAAATGTGAGACTCGCGGATGCGACCGGATCCCCGAGGCGCGTTCGTTGCAATACGCCGCGGTGCGGCGGTTGCGCTGGAGAACATCCTCCTCCTTGAGAATGTCGAGCACCGTCAGGGCGGCCCGGCATCCGAGCGGATTGCCGGTATACGAATGCGAATGCAGAAAACCGCGTGCGGTCTCGTCGTCGTAGAAAGCCTCATAGACGTCGTCGCTTGTCAGGACCACGGAAAGCGGCAGGTAGCCTCCGGTGAGCCCCTTGGAAAGGCACAGAAAATCCGGCGCGATGTCCGCCTGCTCGCAAGCGAACATGGTGCCCGTCCTGCCGAACCCGACGGCGATTTCGTCGGCGATGAGATGAACCTCGAAGCGGTCGCAGAGTTTCCGGGCGATGCGCAGATACTCGGGATCGTACATGGCCATGCCGCCGGCGCACTGCACCAGCGGCTCGACGATGAGCGCCGCCGTTTCCCGTGCGTGCCGTTCCAGATGCGCCTCCAGATCCCGGGCACAGCGACGTGCGTACTCCACGGGCGTTTCGCCAGGCTCGGCCCGTCTCCAGTCGGGCGAAGGGACTTGCGTGCTGCCGTGGAGCAGCGGCGCGTAGATATTCCGGTACAGGGGAATATCGGTCACCGCGAGCGCCCCGAGCGTCTCGCCGTGATAGCTGTTGGCGAGGGTGATGAAGTTGTCCTTCCCCGTCTTGCCGGCGTTCTTCCAGTAGTGAAAACTCATCTTGAGCGCGATCTCCACGGCCGCAGAACCGTCGGAGGCAAAAAAACAGTGGCCGAGCCCTCCGGGTGCCAGCCGCCCCAGCCGCTCTGCGAGCTGTACCGCCGGCTCGTGGGTGAACCCGGCCAGCATCACGTGCTCCAG
>JBGPTG010000197.1:0-6777 GCA_041490545.1 Gammaproteobacteria bacterium | reverse complement strand
TCCGCCCACACGCCTTCGTGCCCCTTGTCGGGGATCGTATAGAACGTCCACAGGAGCTTGCCGGTCTTGGCGTCGAACGCCTTGAGAAAGCCGCGGATGCCGTACTCGCCGCCGTTGGTGCCGATCAGCACCTTGCCCTCGGCCACGGTCGGTGCCATGGTCTCGGAGTACCCCTTCTCCGGATCGGCGATCTGGACTTCCCAGGCAACCTTGCCGGTTTTGGCGTCGAGCGCCACGAGCTTGGCGTCGAGTGTGCCCATGTAGAGCATGCCCTCGTACGCGGCCACGCCGCGGTTGTTCGGGCCGCAGCAGAAGGTGGTGATCGACCCCATCTTGTGCTTGTAGTGCCAGAATTCGCGTCCGGTCACCGCGTCGACCGCGTAGACGTGGTTGAACGAAGTGGTGAGGAACATCACGCCGCTCACCACCAGCGGCGAGGTTTCCATCGACTCGAGCACCGCGGTCTGGAACGTGAACACCGGCTTGAGCTTGTCCACGTTGCCCGTGCGGATCTGCGCCGCGGGGTAGTAACGGGTCTGCTCGTAGTTGCTGTTCGGATGCAGATGATTCAGGCCGTCGCCGGCGGCCGCATCGAGCATCGCCTGAGTCACCGGCACCAGCGCCGCCGACATCGGCGCTGCGGTGGTGGTGGCGCCGCCCTTGACCTCCTGGGCTTGGACGCCGCCCAACGCAAGCGAACTGAGGCTTGCGGCAATGAAAAAACGGAAACGGGTGCTGTACGAGGTATGCATGGAATCCCCTTTGTCGACTGCTGTCGTTGACTGCTGTCGTTGATTGCCGTTCACATTCGCTGGCTCGGACACCACCGCCGAAATGGGTGCGCGGTACGAGCCGGAACCACGATTACTATAGAAACAATGTTGCGATCAGGCAAGGCGGCAATCATGACGCACACAGTCAACGTAGAATCGGGAGAAATGACTCTGATGCGCAAATGGGTACTGTCGCTCGTGTTGCTTGCAAGCGTCCCGGCCGGTGCCCAAGACCTTGCGCTCAATGCGCAGCTTCTTGTTGCGGCGCGTCAAGGTGACCTCGCTGCCGTGACGCGTCTGCTGGACGGCGGCGCGGCGGTGAACTCGCGCAACCGATTGGGCGACACGCCGCTGATGATCGCGCTCAAGAACGGCTACAAGGACATGGCGCGGCTCGCCGTCGAAAGAGGCGCGAACGTGAATCTGGCGAACCTTTCAAGCGTGACTCCGCTGATGGCGGCGAGTTTCTCGGGCAACACGGAGCTGGTGAGAATGCTGCTAAAAAAAGGCTCAGAACGCGCGCCGGCCGATCGAGTCGGGAAGACAGCCATGGTCTATGCCGCCGGTCTCGGGCACACCGAGGTGGTCGAACTGCTCCTCGCCGATGGCGAGAGCTCCCGCGCCGCGTATCACAACGATCTCACCGCATTGATGTGGGCGGCAGCCTACGGCCACACGGCGACGGTGAAGCTGCTGCTTGAGCGCGGTACCGATGCCAACGCACGCGACAACCGTGGCAAGACCGCGCTCGCGATGGCGATCGAGGGCGGGCACAAGGAAACGCAGCAAGTGCTCCGCAAAGCCGGCGCCGAGCAATAGATCAGCGCACCACCACGCCCCAGGGCAGCTCGCCCACGGCGATGTCGCGGATCTTCGTCATGGTCTCGGCATCGATCACCGACACCGAGTTGGAGCGGCCGTTTGCGACGTAGAGCTTCTTGCCATCCGGCGTCAGCGCCATGTTCCACGGGCGCTGCCCCACGGGAATGGTTGCTGTGATCTTGCCAGACGCGACGTCGATCGCCGAGACCGAAGCGTCGCCGCCGTTGGAGACGAATACGAATTTACCGTCGGGACGCACCGCGACGCCGTTGGAACGCTTGCCCGCCGGGATGACTGTAATCACCTCGAAGCGCGCGCAGTCGATCACGTAGACGCGGTCGGAATTCTCCGCCGCGACGTAGGCGCGGCTGCCGTCGGGCAGGAAGCCGATGCCGCGTGGCCGCTCGCCGACCTTCACCTGCCGCACCGCTTTTCGCCCCGCGACGTCTATGATGTCCACAACCGCGCCGTCCTCGGCGCTCACGTACAGCCACTTGCCGTCCGGGCTGAATACCGCGTGCTCCGGGTTCTTTCCGCTCACCGCGATGCTGAACACCTCGCGCGGTTCCGCTGTCCGGACCAGCGCGATGCTGTTGTTTTCCTCGACCGCGACGGCGATCCAGGCACCGTCGCGCGAAATTCCAACGCCTTCAGGCGACTTGCCGACCGGAATCCGGCCGGATACTTCGCGCTTTGCAAGATCGACGACGAGCAGCGCGCCGCTCGGCTGGTCGCTCAGGTACAGCCGTGCCCCGTCCGGGCTGGCCACGCTGCCGCGCGGCTTGCCGCCCGTGTTCAGGGTCGCGACGACCTTGTCGTTGGCAGTATCGATCACCGACACGGTTCCCGATTTTTCGTTGGAGACGTAGGCGAAGGGCGCCGCGAGCGCCGGGGCGGCACAGAGGAATAATCCTGCTATCAACGTTTTCATGGAGGACCCAAGGCTGTTGAAACTTGCCGGATTGTAGTGCAAGCTGAGAACGGTCGGGGTGACCGTGGCATGAGGGCCGCGATATACTGCCGCCCTCCCGAACCGCGTTCAGTCTGCATGTCCTCACAACTCGAATCCGGATCGCTAGCCGGCACCCTGTCCGCTGGCCACCGCGACGCGCCTGCGACCGGCGCGCCGCAGCGGTATGCGCCGACGGCCATTGCGCTTCACTGGATCGTCGGTCTGGCCGTGCTCGGCATGATCGGGCTCGGCGTATGGATGATCAACCTGCCGAAAGGCGTCGGCCCGTTCCGCGCCGAGATGTACAACCTGCACAAGTCGATCGGCATGACCGTGGGGCTTTTGGTCTTCGCGCGCCTAGCCTGGCGAGTGACCTACGCCGCGCCGCCGCTGCCCGCAGCGCTGCGGCGCTGGCAGGTCCTCGCTTCGCGGTTCACGCACAACGCGCTGTACGCGTGCATCGTCATTCAGCCCTTGACCGGCGTGCTCGGGTCGTTGTTCAGTCCCTATCCGATAAAGTATTTCGGCCGCATGCTGCCCTTCGGAAGCTGGGACGTGCCGGCGGCGAAGGAGTTTCTTGGCGTCGTGCATCTCGCCAACGCTGCGCTCCTCGCCGTCCTGATCCTCGTGCACCTCGCTGCGGTGCTATATCACCTTTGCATCGCGCGCGACGCAATCTTCCGCCGGATGTGGTTCGCCTCGCGCGACTGAACGGACGCAAGCCGCCCGTTCGCGTTCACTCGGGCATGAGCGCGAATGCCCACACCGAGCCGCCGCGCGGCACGTTCTTCAGCTGCTCGCCCATGCGCAGCACGTTGACCCCGCCCAGTCCCGATTGCACCGCGACGTATTGCCGGCCCTTGTGGGTGAAGGTGATCGGCTGCGCGTTGATCCCCGAGCTCGTCTGGAACTGCCACAGCGTCTTGCCGGTATCGATGTCGATGGCGATGAACTCGCCGGTCTCCTTGCCGGTGAACAGCAGCCCGCCGGCCGTGGCGATCACCGCCGAGTAGTGCGGAATGTCGGTGATCGGAGCACGCCACTTGTGCTGTGCGCTCATCGGTTCGATCGCGTCGACGTGCCCGATCGGCTCCCCCGCCGGCTGCGCCGGCGCCGGCAGGTTCTCCAGGCCGATGTAGCGCTGGCCCGTCTTGTACTCCGCCGGCACGAAGCGGACCATGCGCGAATTGTGCATGGTGTTGGCGTAGAGCAGCCCCGTTTCCGGATTGAACGCCGCATGCGGCCAGTTCTTCGCGCCCCACTGGCCGGGCCAGAGCTCGATCTGCTCGCCCGCGCGCACCTTCTTCGCCACATCGGACTCCACCGGCCGGCCGGTCGCCATGTCGACGTGCGTCGCCCAGTTGACCTTCTCGAAGGGCTTCGCCGAGAGCAGCTTGCCGTTGGTGCGGTCGATCACGTAGAGGAAACCGCCGCGCGAAAAATGCATCGCGACCTTGCGCTTGCTGCCGCCGACGTTGATGTCGCCGAGGATCCATTCCCAGGTCGCATCCAGATCGAACATCTCGTTGGGCACCAGCTGGTAGTGCCAGACCATTTCGCCGGTCTTCGGCTTGATGGCGATGACCGAAGCGGTATACAGGTTGTCGCCCGGCCGTCCGGCCGGATTCCACGGCCCGGCGTTGCCGACACCCCAGTACACGAGCCCCAGTTCGGGATCGTAGGAGCCGGTGATCCAGGTCGAGCCGCCGCCGCGCTGGTAGCTGTCGTCCTTGGGCCAGGTTTCGCTGCCTTTTTCCCCGGGAACGGGGATGGTGTAGCGGCGCCACAGATGTTTGCCCGTGTCCGGGTCCCAGCCGTCGAGGAAGCCGCGCACGCCGAATTCGGCCCCCGAGATCCCGGTGATCAGCACGCCGTCGGCGACGAGCGGCGCCGCGGTGATGGAAAAGCCCTCCTTCCACTCGGCGACTTTCTGCTTCCAGATCTCCTTGCCGGACTTCTGGTCGAGCGCCACGACGTGCGCGTCCAGCGTGCCGCGGAACACTTTGCCGTTGTAGAGCGCCGGACCCTTGTTGGAGATGCCGCAGCACACCACCCGCGGCGTCGCCGGATCCCAGTTCACCGGCGTGCGCCACAGCTGCTTGCCGGTGTCGATGTCGATCGCCACCGTAAACTCCGCGTTGGTCGCGTACATCACGCCGTCGTGGACGAGCGGTTGCGCCTGCTCGCCGTAGTTGCTGCCGAGCGACACGCTCCACACCGGGACCAGGCGTTTCACCGTCTGCTTGTTCACCTGCCTCAGGGTGCTGTAGCGGTTCTGGTGATAACCCATGCCGTAGGTGAGCACGTTGTCGGTGTTCTTGCCGTCGTTCTTGAGGTCCTCCAGCGTCTGCGCACATAGCGGCAGGGCGACAAAGGCGGCGAACAGAAACAGGGGACTGGCGGGCGTTCTCATGGAAATCTCCTCCTGGTTACGGGTTTCATCAAGACTTCTTCTCCTCGAGATCGCGAACCTCGGTATTCATGCGCACGTCCTTGCGGCGGCGTTTCACGAGCTGCTTGCCCATCTCGAAGTACTTGCCTTTCACCGCAAGCTCCGCGGCGCGGTCGAACTCGTCGGACCATTCTCCCAGGGAATAGCCGTACCACGGCGACTCGGGCTTGAGCTTGGGCAGGCCGAGCTCCTCCCAGATCTTTTTCGCGCGCTCCATGAACTCGCGCTTGGGCAGCGACACCGGCGGAAAATCCTCCTTCAGCGTCGCGTCGATCAGCACCGAGGCGTCCTCGCCGCCGGCGCGCTTGCTGCGCGGGCCGTGCCCGGAGTCGCGGTGCTTGAGGATCTGCAGGTCGAGGCCCGGGTTGGCGCGGTACGACATCGCCCAGAGCAGCGCGTCGGCGTTGTCCGGGTCGATGTCCTCGTTGACGGCGACGACGTATTTCCCGGCCGCGCGGTTCCACGCCGCCGCGCCGTAGAGCGCGCGCCAGATCTCGGTGGTCGGCGTCTTGCGGTCGACGATGATCACCACCACCTTGCGCAGGTTGGTGAGCGGCTCGTGCATCGAAACCCGTTTTACTCCCTGAATGCCGAGCGTGTGGCGCAGGTGATGGGTGAAGAGCGGCTCGAGCGCGACGCGCTTGATGAGGCTCGATTCGCTCGGCGTCACCTGCGAGATGATCGAAGTGAGGATCGCGTCCCGGCGGCGCGTGATGCAGGTCACCTCCATGAAGGCGTTGTACTCCTGCAGGTTGACGTGTCCGTGGGATTCGCCGAACGGCGCCTCGGGCTCGAGGTACTCGGTGTCGATGTAGCCTTCGATGACGATCTCCGCCTCGGCCGGCACCAGCAGATCGACGGTCTTCGCCCTGACCACGTTGATCGGCCCGCCGACCAGCCCGCCGGCGACGTGCAGCTCGTCGAGGCTTTCCGGGACTTTCTGCGCCGAGGTGAACGCCACGCACGGCGGCGCGCCGAGGATGACGGCGGCGGGGAGCTTCTTGCCCCGGGCTTTCATTTTTTCCCAGTGCGTGTAGATGCCCGGGCGCAGCTCGAGCGAAGGATTCATTCCGAGCCGCCGCGGCGCCTTGACCTGCCCGCGGTAGATCCCCATGTTCTGCACGCCGGTGTCGGGATCCTTGGTGATGTATTGTGACAGCGTGGTGAACGGCGCGATGTCCCAGCCGGGGGTGGAGATCGGGATCGGCAGGCCGTCGAGTCCCTTCCCCGGGCGGTCGAGATCGTCTCCTTGGATGACGATCTCGTGGCAGGGCGCGTTCTCGACGACCACCGGCGGGATCGGGTGGGCGATGGCGCGGTTCCAGGTCTCGTTGATCTTGTCGAGCGGGCAGCCCATGCCGATGCGGTAGATCTCGCGGCTCGCCGCGAGCGCGCCCACGACGACCGGGATATCGTACTTGCGCTTCTTGCCGTCGGTTACCTTGGTGAAGAGAAAGGCCTTGCGGTCGGGTTCCTCGATGCCGCCGCGGAACTGCCAGCGCACCAGCGGATGCATCTCGGAGTCCTTGTCGATGCTGCGATCGACGGTGACGAGCAGCCCGGCGCGATCGAGGGCCGCCAGGTGCTCGTGAAGATCCGGGTAGCCGCGGCGCCGCGCCGCGCTGCCGCTCCCGCCGGCCGTCTTGCCCTTCGGTTTTTTTGCCATGGAACTCCTGCTTCCTCCAAGTGCGTCCGGCCGATGCTAGGCACCGGGCCGGGCCGCGTCAAGAAACCTCAAGCCGCCGACACATCGAACATGGCCACGCCGAGCCGCTGCG
>JBGPTG010000196.1:0-6833 GCA_041490545.1 Gammaproteobacteria bacterium | reverse complement strand
CTCGGAGACGGGCACCTTCCATTCGTTCGCGGCGGCCTGAACCAGCATCATGCGCGCCGCCGCGCCGCCCTTGCGCACGTACTCGTGCGACTGCCGGATGCCGCGGCTGCCGCCGGTGGAGTACTCGCCCCAGGCGCGCTTGCGCGCGACGCTCTCGCCCGGCGTCGGATACTCGATCACAACCCGGTTCCAGTCGCATTCGAGCTCTTCGGCGACGAGCTGGGCGAGGCCGGTGATCGTGCCCTGGCCCATCTCGGAGCGCACCACGCGGATGGCGGTGGTGTTGTCCGGGCGGATCACCACCCAGACGGTGATTTCGGGCGAGCCGTCGGCCGCGCGCACGACTGCGGGTCCGAAGGGGGGAAGGCGCAGTCCCAGCGCGAGGCCGCCGCCGACGACGGCGCTGCTGATGAGGAAGGAACGGCGCGTGAATTTCGGCATGGTTGTCATCGTGGTCTCCTTCACGCGGCCTTGGCGGCGGTGTGGATCGCGGCGCGCACCTGCTGGAAGGTGCCGCAGCGGCAGATATTGGTGATGCTGGCGTCGATGTCGGCGTCGGTGGGCTTGGGCTTCGCCTTGAGGAGCGCCGCCACCGCCATGATCATACCCGACTGGCAGTAGCCGCATTGAGGCACGTCGTGTTCGATCCACGCCTTCTGCACTTTGTGCAGGGTCTTGCCCGAGGCGAGGCCTTCGATCGTCGTGATCTTGGCGTCGCCCACCGCGCTCACCGGCACCGAGCATGAACGCATCGGCAGGCCGTTGACGTGCACGGTGCACGCGCCGCACTGCGCGATGCCGCAGCCGTATTTGGTGCCGGTGAGGCCGACCTGTTCGCGGATCACCCACAACAGGGGCGTCGTCGGATCGACGTCGACCTCGTGAGACTTGCCGTTGATGTTCAGGCGCATTTGTGTTCTCTCCCCCAGATGGGCATGTGGCCAGGTGATTTGCGATTTGCCGGCGCCGGCCACCGCAGGCGCCGTCGCGAAGTATGAACACAAAGCTTCGCGTTTGCCACGGCCACCGATAATGCGGTGCAGCACGCGCGGGGAACGAGGCAGCGCGCGGTGCACATCCGTCCCACGGTGACGGACTCGGCCCGACGCTGCTCGGGAAGCTGAAGCCGATGCCGGGTTGAGTCGGGTTTTCCTGACCTGATTGTCCGGGTAAACCAGAGTTGTCCTGCGGGCCGGCTCCGGGTAAGAATGAGGGGTCGGCGACACACTCGATCCCAGGGAGAAAACAATGACGCTGCCGGGCCGCTGTCTCGCAACTTTCCTTGTTTGTTTCGCATCGGCGCTGCTCCCCCCGCTCGCAGGCGGCGCCGATTCGATTCCCAGCAGCGCGGGGGACTGGACCGCGGACCGGATCAAGCTGAGGTCGAACACCGAGCGCATTTTCTGCGAGAAGCTGCCCGCCAGCGGCCAGGAGTGCAATACCCTGGCCGCGCCCTCGGGAACGAAACTGCGGATCATCAGCGACACCACCGACGGCTACCTGTTTGGCTACGTCTCCGCGGGCGAAAAGAAGGACAACGGCGTCGAGCTGGACAAGGCCTACTACGTCAAGAAGGCGGACCTGCAAAGAAACCTGTTCGAGCACGACGGCTGGAGTTGGGGCGCATTGTCCGTTCCGTTCAAATATCATCCGGGATCGCATGACTTCACGACTTCCGTTTCCCTGGGACCCTACCTGGGCTACACGCTCGAATGGTTCGGGTGGGGAGTTGCGTTGACCCCGCTGGTCTCAGTCGGCATATCGACCATTACCGTGCAATCGTTGCAGGCCAATAACACCACCACGACCTCGAACCTGACCGGGTATCACTGGGCCATCGGGTCAATACTGACTTTGCAGAAGCGGAGCGGATTTCAAATTGGCCTTGTGTATGGAAAGGACTACGTCGGCGCGAATTCGACGATCCCGTACCAATACGAGGCCAAAGGGTGGATTGCTCTTTCTTTGGGGTACGCGTTTACCGGGCAGTGATTTGCAACGCCGGCCCTGCAAGAGGCCGCCGGGGTGTGCATACGGCACAAAACCCCTGCGTCATGCGGCGGCGAGCGCGGACGGCCGCGAGTCTAGAGTGCTCTCTCATCGGGTGGGCGATTTCCGTCGGCCCGCGATAGGAGACGCAAAATGATGAATCTCGCGACTTTGGTTCAGATAGCGCTCGTTGCATTCTTCGCCTGGGGCGGGGTGCTGTCCCTGGTGTACGCTTCCCGGCACGCGACCTGGAATGCCCGGCCCAGGAGCAGGAGGGTTTTCAGCTACTTCGCGGCGAACGACTTCGAAACCGATTTCCGCCGCGTGCTGTCCCGGTGCAAAGTCGCCGCCGCGATCTGAAGCGGCGCGGCCAGCGCCGCCTTAGCGCACCTCCGCGGGCTCGATCAGCTCCGGCCCGTCAGTCCTGGCGCCGTTCACCAGCAGGCGCACTTTCCAGTCCAGCGAGGTGACCGGGGAAAGTCTGAGACAATTTCGGGCTATGCGATGCACGACATCGCGCCGCCGCATCCGCGCTACACGCAGCTCACGCAGATGGCGGCGGAGGTTGCGCGCAGTCAGGTTTTCCCGACATAGCTATACGGGTAAACCAGGCAACTCGTTGGTAGAAACAGAAGCGCTCAGGGTCTGACATCAATTATTTCCGGCGCGAGCGCGAGCGTTGACGCGCTGACTGGGCCGGGAGCAGACTGGGGCGGCGGTGTCGTTCTAACCGTACAAACAAGGGGGAAACCATGCACACAAATCTGAAAGCTCTGGTCCTGCCAATGTTGCTGCTTCTCGCACCACAAGCCGGGGCATTCGACTTCAATCGAGTGCTCCACGGCGACTACGCGGTTACATATTCTCGAGTCTGCTCGCAATCCCCGAACGGCTTCAGTCCGCAGGGGCTGGCGTTGACCCCGACCGAACTAACCTCGACGATCGAGATGGTCCAGACCTACAACGGCGACGGCACGAGCAGTGCCGTCGGGGGTCATGCGTTGAATATCATCAACAACGCAACCAATCAGAACGAGCTCGACTTCACCTGCACCGGCACTTATCAGGTGAACAATGACGGCAGCTTCTCGGAGGACCTGAACTGTTCCGGTACGGTCGTCGCAGGCCCCATCGCCGGCCAGACCTTCACGCAACCCGGCATTCACCGCAGCGGCCATATCGGAATTTTTGCCCAGACGCTTGTCATCAGCAATACGAGGTCGAATTTGGAATCCATTACTTTCTCCGGGACCGGCATCCCGCTTGCGCGGATTTGCGGCCGCAGCGGTACCGCCGTGAGGATCCGGTAAATTCCGGTTCCGCCTTTTCCCCGCTTGCGTAAGGTCTGGGCTTTCGCAGCCCTCGTGTTCGCAAGCGGGACCCTCGCCGCCGAAGCGGTGCTGGTGCACGACATCGCGCCGCCGCATCCGCGCTACACGCAGCTCACGCAGATGGCGGCGGAGGTCGCGAAGCGCACACAAGGGACGCTCACCATCGCCATCAACCCCGGCGGCAAGGTGCTCTATCCCGGCCAGGCATCGCTCGATGCGGTGCGCAACAAAACCGTGCCGCTCACCTTCGTCAACAGCGCCTTTCTGCAATCGATCGATGCTGATTTAGGTTTTCTCAACCTGCCGTTCACCATCACCGATGCGCTGGTGGCGAAGACCGGCGTGGCCGAGGGGGTTTTGGCTCTCGTGCGCAGTTACGTCGAGCCGCGCGGGCTGAAGGTGCTCGCCTTGATGCGCGGGGCGGACACCATCGTCATTTTCAAAAACCGCCAAGTGAAGGTTCCGGACGACATGAAGGGCCTTCGCATCCGCGTCGCGGGGCCGGGCGTGTACCAGGACATCGTCAGGAGCTTCGGCGCAGAGCCCGTCGTCTTCCCGGCGATCGAGATGGGCGCGGCGCTCGCGCGCGGGGCGATGGACGGCATCATCACCTCGCCCGGCGGCTGGGGGAAGAACGTGCAGGACGCGCCGAGCGCAAGCCTGGTGCCGGGGTTGCTGTTCTATACGTATTTCCTGATTGCCGACAAGGCGTGGTTCGATGCGCTGCCTTCTGTCGAGCAGAAGGCGCTCGCCGATTCCGCGCGCGTTGCCGTCACGGAGAATTGGGGAGAGATGCAGGCGGATGATGCGCGATTGGTGGCCGAACTGGTTTCGCGCGGGGCTACGTATGCAGTAGTGTCAGCGGAGGCGGTAGCCGCGTGGCTGGAGAAAACCGAGGGCGTGACGCGAGAATTTGCGGCGAAGCATCCAGAGGTGATGCGAGGGTTGGGGGTGATTGTGGAGCGGAACAACTAGCTAGACGCCCTTGATGGTGGAGACATCTAAAGGTTCGGATATGCGTCAATCCACGGCGCGGCCACGATGGGCGGCTCGCTAGCGCCGCAAACGTCCTCCCGCCTATTTCGTCTAGACTTTCGCATGGTCCCCGCCATGCCCGCCCCCTCGCAGCAGATCCGCTTCTGCACCAGCGCCGACGGCGTGCGCATCGCGTACGCCACCTCGGGAACCGGGCCGCCGCTGGTGAAGGTCGGGACGTGGATGACGCACGTGGAGCTCGACTGGGAAAGCTCGGTGTGGCGGCACTGGCTCCGGGAGCTGTCGCGCGACCAGACGTTCCTGCGCTACGACGCGCGCGGCTGCGGGCTCTCGGATCGCGAGGTGCCGGAGATCTCGCTCGAGGCCTGGGTGCGCGATCTGGAATCGGTGGTCGACGCGGCGGGGATCGAGCGCTTTCCGCTGCTCGGGCTCTCTCAAGGGGGTGCCATCGCCATCGCCTATGCCGCGCGCCATCCCGAGCGCGTCAGCCATATCGTCCTGCACGGCGCGTTCGCTCGCGGCCGCCTCAAGCGCGACCCGTCGCCGCGGGATCGCGAGGACGTGGAGACGATGGTCAAGCTCGCCGAGATCGGCTGGGGCGGGGACGACCCGGCGTACCGCCAGTTCTTCACCACGCAGTTCATCCCCGACTCGACGCTCGAGCAGCAGCGCTGGTGGAACGAACTGCAGCGCGCCACGATTTCGCCCGCGAACGCCGTGCGGTACCTGCGGGCGGTGAGTGAGATGGATGTCACCGGGTTCGCGCGTAAGGTGTCCTGCCCGGTGCTGGTGACGCACTCGAAGTCGGAGGCGCGCGTTCCGTTCGAGGAAGGCCGCATGATCGCGGGCCTCATCCCCGGGGCGCGCTTCCTGCCGGTCGAGAGCCGCAACCACGTCCTGCTCGAGCACGAGCCGGCGTGGCCGCAGTGGCTGGCGGCGGTGCGCGATTTTCTCCCGAGGGCGGCCCGCGGCGGCGCCTCGTTCTCGGGCCTGACGCCGCGCGAGTCGGAGCTGGTCGAGCTGATCGCGCAAGGGCTGGACAACACCCAGATCGCCGCGCGGCTGGAGCTGACCGACAAGACCGTGCGCAACCACATCACCAGCATCTTCGCCAAGCTCGGCGTCGAGAACCGCTCGCGCGCCATCGTGCTCGCGCGCGAGGCCGGCTTCGGCAAAAGAGTGTCCTAAGCAACTCACCGGGACCGCGGTCCCAGGCAATTCCCGCCGCTAGTGCTGTTTTCTCCGGCGTCTGGGGCGCAGGTCTCATGACGCGCGCCTTCCGTCTCCCGACAATGGGCACTGCGTTGCTCTCGTGCCGGGGTTCCGGATTCGTGAAACAGACGAAACAAAAACAGGCTTCCGGTGAAATTCTCCTGATGCGGCCGCCCGCTAGACTGCGCACCCATTGCTGCGCTATTGAAATAGGAGACGGACCATGAAGGGGAATCGCAGACGGAACGAGGTGGCAGCGCCCGACGGCAACCTGCTGCAGCTGGGACGGCTGGGCGAAGAGCGCGAGATCGCGATTTACCTGCGCGGCGGCGTCGCGTGGGTCGCCGACTTCAGGGGCGAGCGCAGTGAACTCTACACGGCGGGCGAGTGGTTCGCGCTCAACGGTAGCAGAGGCGTTCTGCGCCGCGCGGGGCTCGATTCCGCCGTGCCGCTGCCCGCGCGCCTGATCGAGAGGATCGAGCGCCTGCACGGCGCGGAAGATCGCGCGCCGCTCTCCGCTCTGGGAGCGCGGCTTCGGGATTTCCTCGCGAGGTTCTGCCACGAGCTTTCATGCCGCACACCGGTGGGCGCGCTCAGCCCGCGCACGCAACGCAGCTAAATCAACCAAGGAGAATCGCTCATGTTCGCACGCACCTTCATCTTCCTTTACGGCATCTCAAGCTACGCGGTATTCATGGTGACGATCCTGTACGCCATCGGTTTCGTCGGCAACCTGTGGGTGCCGAAATCGATCGACACCGGCGGCGCCAGACCTCTGGCCGAGGCGCTTCTCATCGACGCGCTCCTGCTCGGCATCTTCGCGGTCCAGCACAGCGTGATGGCGCGGCCCGCCTTCAAGCGCTGGTGGACGCGCATCATCCCGGCCGAGTCCGAGCGCAGCACCTTCGTGCTGGTGTCGAGCCTGCTGCTTCTCGTGCTCTATTGGCAGTGGCAGCCGATCCCCGCGCAGATCTGGCGGGTCGAAGGCGAAGCCGGACGCATCGCGCTGATGGGCGTGTCCTGGCTCGGCTGGGGCATCGTCTTTTTCTCGACCTTCCTCATCAACCATTTCAACCTGTTCGGCCTGCAGCAGGTGTTCGCGGCGCTGCGCAAGCGCGACCTGCCCGATCCCGAGTTCAGGACGCCCTTGCTCTACAAGCTGGTGCGCCATCCCCTCATGCTCGGGTTCCTCCTCGCTTTCTGGGGGACGCCCGACATGAGCGCGGGGCATCTGCTCTTCGCGGTGATGACCACCGGCTACATCCTGGTTGCGCTGCAGTTCGAGGAGCGCGACCTGATCAAGCT
>JBGPTG010000195.1:0-6834 GCA_041490545.1 Gammaproteobacteria bacterium | reverse complement strand
GCGCCGGTGAGCGCCACGATGGCTCCATCGAAATCCAGCTTGAGATTCACCACCGCGTGCGGTTCCCCGGTCCAGTGCACCGGCTTTGCCGCGCCGCTGGGGTAATGCGAACACCCCAGCCCGAGCCCGCGCCCGCGACCGAGTTTGCCGCGCCGCTCGCGCCACCCGGACGCGCGCTCGACGCGATCGAGGCATTCGCCAAGACCGCAGGAATTCACCTGCAGATCGTTGATCGTCCGGTACGGCGCCTTGGGGAGGTTGGCGGCGCGCAGCGCAAAGGGATCCAGGCCGAGCCCCTCGGCGAGTTCGTCGAGCAGGGACTCGAACGCATGACGCACGTCCACCGATCCGTGTCCGCGCATGGCGCCGCACGGCGGCGTATTCGCGTACACCCGCCGTCCGTGATAGCGCGACGCGGGGAGCCGGTAGATCGCATGCAGCAGCGCCCCCGCGTAGAGGATAGTGACCAGCCCGTATCCCGCGTAGGCGCCGCCGCGCTGGATCACTTCGCAATCGACTGCGGTGAGTTCACCCGATCGCTTGCATCCCAGGCGGATGCGAACGTCGGTCTCCGGACGGCCGCGATGCGTGATCAGCGTTTCCTCGCGCGACAACTCCAGCCTCACGCGTGCGCGCGCCGCGCGCGCCAGAAGACCGGCGATCAATTCGAAATTAAGCGTCTCGGTGCGATGGCCGAATCCGCCGCCGACGAAGGGCTTGACCACCCGGATGCGGCTCGCATCCATCTTCAGGCACTGCGCGAGCATCAGATGCACGTAGTACGGCACCTGGGTGGTCGAATGCAGCGTGAGCTGGTCGCGCTCGGCGTCGTAGTCGGCGAGCGAACAATCCGGTTCCATCTGCGCGTGAGTGACTTCGGCAAAGTGGAAGCTCGCCTCGCGCACCAGGTCGGCCGCGCCGAACCCGGCTTCCACGTCGCCGAACTCCTGGCGGACCTCGCGCTCGATGTTGCCGGGCCGGTTGTCGTGAAGCAACGTTGCGCCGGCCGCCAGCGCGTCCCCGGCAACGAAGTACGCCGGCAGCGGATCGATGTGAACTTCGATCAGGTCCACAGCCGCCTGCGCGGTGGCCTCGTCGACGGCCGCCACGGCGGCGATCGGCTCGCCGACATAGCGCACGCGCTCGCGCGCGAGCGGGTATTCGTTCTGCGCTATCGGGATGACGCCGTAAGTCATATCGCAGTCCGCGCCGGTGATCACGGCGCGCACTCCGGGAAGCGCGCTCGCGCGCGTGATGTCGATGCTGCGGATGACGCCGTGGGGCACCGGGCTGCGCACGATTCGCCCGACGAGGGCTTCGCGCAACGGCAGATCGGCGGTGAACTGCGCGCGTCCGGTGACCTTTTCGATGCCGTCCACGAGGGGCATCGATATTCCGGCGCTGACGCGCCTGATGTCCGCGGGGCTCATTCGCCCGATGCCGCCGCCTGAACGGATTCGATGATCTTCACGTAGCCGGTGCAGCGGCAGAGATTTCCCGAGAGCGCTTCGCGGATGTCGGTTTCGGTCGGGCTGGGCGTCCGGCGCAGCAGCGCCTCGGCCGCCATGATCATTCCCGGCGTGCAATAGCCGCACTGCGTGCCGAGTTTCTCGTGAAAAGCGCGCTGCAGACGGCTCAGGCGGCCGTCTTGCGCCAGGGATTCGATCGTCTCCACCCTGCGGCCGTCGCACGCCGCGGCCAGCGACAGGCACGCGAGCCGCGGGTGTCCGTCGACCAACACGGTGCAGGCGCCGCATTCCCCGCCGTCGCAGCCGCGCTTGGTTCCGGTCAGCCCGATCGCCTCGCGCAGATAGTCGATCAGCAGGAGATTGTCGGCCACCGCATCCTCGCGCGGCCTGCCGTTGACGACCAGGGAAACGAGGCGTTTCATTGTTCAGTTTGGCGTGACCGTACCCCGCAGAAAGCCGGCTCCCCGCAAGCCGACCGGGAACCTGATCGATGCTATTATCGTATCTGGATGCCGCTTTTGATCCAGATCAACTGACCCCGCGATACCACCGCGCTAGCCCCGTGACGAAACCATCGCGCAGCCCCATGACGAAACCCCCGCAACAGGACGCCGCCCTGCGCGTGCGCCCGGTCGAGGCCCGCGACCTCGACCAGGTGATCGCCATCGACACCGAGATCACCGGCAAGGGAAAGACCGACTACTGGTACGAGCTGTTTCACCGCTACGGCGCGAGCCGGAGCCGAGCGCGCCTGTTCCTGGTTGCCGAAGCCGCCGGCAAGATCCAGGGCTTCATCATCGGCGACGTCCGCGACTGGGAATTCGGGTCCCCGCCCTGCGGCTGGGTGTTCGGCATCAACGTCCGTCCCGGCGCGCGCCAGGCCGGGACCGCAACGCGGCTGTTCGAGGCGATTTGCGCCGGTTTCCGGCGCGCCGGGGTCGACAAGGTGCGCACGCTGATCGCCCGCGACAACCGCCTCGTCCTGTCGTTCTTCCGCAGCCAGGCGATGATGGCCGCCCCGGTGATACCGCTCGAGATGGACCTGCATTCGACGTGACGGCATCGCGGCCGGCAAGCGCGAGGGGGCGCCGATGAGACTGCAGATCAGCACCAGCCTCGCGCTTTACAGCGTGCTCGAGTTTGCCGCCGACCCGGAACGGAACATTTCCACGGCCGACATCGCGTCCACGTATCGCGTCTCCACGCATCACCTCGCCAAGGTGCTGCGCGAACTCGTCCGCGCCGGCTGCATCGAATCAACCCGAGGCGTGGGCGGCGGTTACCGCTTCTGCGGAAACGCGAGGCGCCTGACGCTCATGGACGTGATCGAGCTGTTCGAGGACATCGGTGACCGCAGCGGCCGCAACCGCCAGCCCGGCTCCGCCACCGACACCGGCCGTGCGCTCGGCGTGGTGCTCGCCGAGATCGACGAGATCGCCATCGCGACGTTCCGCTCGATCACAATCGACACCATGCTCAAACTCATCGAGCGCCTGCGGCGCCCCGGCGACGCAAGGCAGCAGGCCCGTCCGAAAAAAAGCGCGCGCCGCCGGGACTAGCCGTCCGCGGACTTCCTAGACCCCGAGCCAGCGCAGGTGCAAGTCCGGCCGGCTGCGCAGTTCGGCTGCGCTCCCCGAGAAAACCGCGGCGCCCTTGACGAGGATCACGGCGCGATCCGCCACCGAGGACACCGCCTCGAAGTTCTTGTCGACGATCACGGTCGCGATGCTGTCTTCCTTGATGTGACGGACGATGCGCCAGATCTCCTGCGAGATCTTCGGCGCCAGGCCCTCGGTGGCTTCGTCGAGGATGAGCAGTTCCGGATTGGTGAGGAGCGCGCGACCGATGCTGAGCATCTGCTGCTCGCCTCCGGAAATCTGGCCGCCGCCGTGGCCGAGCCGCTCGGCGAGGCGCGGAAACACTTCCAGCACCCGCTCGAGCGTCCAGGCGCGCCGCCCACCCGGGCCGGCGCGCGCCGCCATCACCAGATTTTCGCGCACCGAAAGATTCGGAAATATGCCGCGCCCTTCGGGCACGTAGGCGATGCCCGCGAGCGCGATCGCGTGCGGCGCCGTGCAGGTCATGTCCCTGCCGCCGATGCTCACGCTGCCGGTCCGGCAGCGCACCAGGCCGAGGATGCTCTTCAGCAGCGTGGTCTTGCCCATGCCGTTGCGCCCCATCAGACCGACGGTTTCGCCGCGGCGCACGGTGAAATCCACGCCATGCAGCACATGGCTCGCGCCGTAGTAGGTGTGGATTCCGCGGGCGTCCACCAGCACGCTACGCTCCGGCTGAGGCTCTCGCTCCAAGCTCCGCTCCGTTCGGGACCCATCGGCACCATCGGGCCCTTGAGGCGCGCGCAGCCTCGCCACCGCGGCTCGAGCCGGATGCAAGCGAAACGCCGCGGCGACCAAGGCGTGCCGCGGCTTACGCGCCTACTTCAGAAGATACCCGAATTTCTCCCGGGCCACGCGCGCTTTCTCGGGGCTCGGCATGTTGACCTTGGCGAACTTGTGGCGCCAGTGGAACGGCCGGCACGCGTCGATGATGGCGCGCGAGTTGGTGTTGTTGCCCTTCTCCTTGTCCTCCGGCGCGATGCGCGGATCGAGCGGCGTGCTCCAGGTGCCGGTGATGATGTCTATGGAAGTGGCCGGATCGGAGCGCGTCAGCAGCGCCCACATCAGATCCTCCAGGTTACTCACGTCGATGTCGTCATCCACGACCACCACGTACTTGCCCGCGTAGGCGCCGGCGTGGCACATCGCCGCGACGTGCCCCGCCTGCTTCGCGTGTCCCGCGTAGCGCTGCTTGATCGATACGCCGAGCAGCAGCCTCGATCCGCCCACTTCGTGCGCCCACACCGCGGTGACGTCGGGAACCCCGGCCTGCTCGACGTATTTCTTGATCAGCGCGGAGCGCGTGACGGCGCGGTACCGCGCCTGCTCTTCGGGCGGACGTTGCGGCGGGCAGCCGAGAATGATCGGGTCGTTGCGATGGTAGATGGCGTGGATGTCGAGAACCGGCTCCTCGCGGACGTCGCTGCCGTAGTATCCGGTCCACTCGCCGAAGGGTCCTTCCAGCTTGCGCTGATCGGGTCGTACGAATCCCTCGATCGCCATCTCCGCGTTGGCGGGAATCGGCAGGCCGGTCACCTTTCCCCTGACCACCTTCACCGCCTTGCCGCGCAAGCCGCCGGCAATGTCCAGCTCGCACACGCCGTACGGCATCTCGCTGCAGGCCACCAGGAACTGCAGCGGATCGCCGCCCACGACGATGACGACGGGCATCGGCTCGTTGCGCGCCTGGTACTTGTCGCGATGAATGCGGCCGTGCTTGCCCGGCGACATGTAGAACCCCAGCGACGCCTTGTCGTGGATCATCACGCGGTAGGTGCCCACGTTGATCCACTTCTCCTCGGGATCGATGGTGATGTTGTAGCTGCCGGTGCCCACATAGCGCCCGCCGTCGCCGTCGTGCCACAGGGGCACGGGAAACTTGGTGATGTCGATCCGGTCCCCGGTGATCACGTTTTCCATCACCGGGCCCGTGTCGACAAACTGGTGCGGGATCGGCCGCAGCTCGCGCATGTAGTTGTCGAGGAACGCCTGCGACAACTCGAGCTTGCTGTAGTGCAGCGGAAAGCCGAGCGTCATGTTCTTGCGCCTGCCGCCGAAGAAATTGGTGAGCACCCTCTGGCCGGGCTTGCACCCGGGCACGTCTTCGAATATCACGCACGGCGCGTTCTCGTCGTGCTGGACGAGTTCGGTCGCCATGCCGATGTCCTCCTGCCAGGAGGCGCCCTTGACGTGCCGGATCTCGCCGAGTTTCTCCACCTCCGCGATCCACTCCCGCAGGTCCTCGTAAGGGATCCGGGGTCCCGGGTCCGCGCTTCGTCCCGCCAGCTCGCTGCTCATCGCCTCCTGCATGCCCGCTCTGTCGCCCATGGTCTTCCTCCTGTTTCCATCGTTCCTGCGGAATTGATCATTCGTCCACAATATGGAATACTGGTCGCTTTCTGGTCCGTCTCCAGCAGCCAGCGGTGTCCGAAGACCGAACGCGACTACCCAACTTGTATAGTGTCGGATGCTATCATGGCTGCGATCCGGATAAACCGGCGGCATCAGGAATTAATTCCATATACTGGAACCTTAAATGAAAACCGCGAGAACACCACGCTCTTCCAAGCCTTCCGTTCGCCCCGGGAAACCCTCCGGGACTCAAACCATCCAGCGCGCCGCGTCCATCGTCCGGCTGGTCGCCTCGCGCAGCCGCACCGGAATCCGCCTGGCCGACGTGGTGCGATACACTGAACTTGAGCGCCCCACGGCGCACCGCATCCTGCAGGGGCTCATCGCCGAGGGCCTGGTACGGCAGGATGCCGGATCGCGCCACTATTTCCTCGGACCCCTGATATTCGAGCTGGGGCTGGCGGCGGCGCCGCAGTTCAATCTCGGCGACCTGTGCCGTCCTTCACTGCGGCGCATCGCCGACCAATGCGGTGACACGGTGTTCCTGTCGGTGCGCAGCGGCTACGACTCGGTATGCATCGAGCGGCAGGAAGGATCTTTTCCGATCAAGACCTTCACCATGGACGTCGGCACGCGGCGGCCCCTGGGAGCGGGCGCGAGCGGCCTCGCGCTGCTGATGCCGCTGGCCGAGGAGTCGGTCAACGAAATCGTCCGCGCCAACGCCGTGCGCTATGTCCCGTACTACAAGCTCACGGTTCCGTCGCTGCTCAGGGCATTGCAGCGCTCACGCGAACTCGGCTACGCCTGGAACGATACGCACATCGTTGCGGGCGCCGCCACCATCGGCCTGCCGATCGTCAACCGGTACGGCCACCCGTTCGCGGCCATCACCATCGGCGCGATCGTCAGCCGGATGACCGACACCCGCCGCAGGCAACTCGCCGCCCTGTTGCGCGAGGCCGTGGCCGCAACCGAAAAGGCTGCGCGCGAATCGATTCAACCCTGACGCAGGTCCGCCGCGCGTCGAGTATCCATAATATGGAAATCTATTTGATGCGTTGCGCCCCGCTAACCCGTGCCGGCGTGATAACATTTTCCTGAGGCTATCGAATATCCCTGTTGGAAAAACCGCTGAACCACGGCGCCTCCCCCGGATCGATGGCCGCCGGCCCGACTGTCCATACTATGGACATCCGGCCAAGTCACGGGAGCCGATCATGCGCAGAATCATCGTAGGGATCACGGGCGCCACCGGAGCGATCTTCGGGGTGCGCCTGCTGCAGGCGCTGCACGCCGCCCAGATCGAATCGCATCTGGTGCTTTCCAAGTGGGGCGAGCACACCATCGAGCATGAGACAGGTCTGACCCTCGCCCAGGTGCGCGAGCTCGCCTCGGTC